>JBOHKZ010000283.1:0-23912 GCA_050729355.1 Phenylobacterium sp.
CTGCTGAAGGCCGCCGCCCAGCCGCGCTAGGAGCCTCGGGCGACAAAGGTCGAGCCCTCCCGGTTGCAATAATCTCTGTCATCCCGGACGCCGCGCAGCGGTGAGCCGGGACCCAGGGGGTTCTGCAGTGGGCTTGGCCCCTGGGTCCCGGATCGGCTCTTCGGCCGTCCGGGATGACAGAGGTTGGAGGTTCACTTGATTTGGTAAGCTAAGGCGGAGCCCGCCGACTAGGCAGTGGTGACGCTCGGCGAACGTCGGCGTCGATTTCCATTGCCAGCTTCGCCTATTGCGCAAGACTGTCCCCGGACGGACCCGCTTGAAGGTCTGGGAGGGACATATGGAAACGACCCGTAGGGAGGCGCTTGGCCTCGCCGGTGTGGCCGCGGCGGCCGCCGCTGCGATGGCCGGAAAGCCCGGCCAGGCCACGGCGGCTCCGAACCTCGGCAGTCCGACGAAGACGCTCTTCTGGACCGCCACGATCACGCCCTGCGACAAGTCGCAGAAGTTCGATCCCGGCGCGTTCCGCGAGATCCTGGCCTGGTACAAGCAGTGCGGCGCCGACGGCGTGGTGGTGCTGGGGACCAGCGGCGAATTCCCGTCGTTCTCGGTCGCCGAGCGCAAGCAGGTCGCCGAGGTCGCGCTGAAGGACAAGCATGGCCTGAACGTCATCGTCGGGCCCGGCACCCCGAACATCGCCGAGACCGTCGAGCTTTCTCGCCACGCCCAGGATCACGGGGCCGACGGCCTGCTGGTGATCCCGCCGTTCTACTTCAACGAGCCGCCGGTCGAGGGCCTGACCCGCTACTATTCGATGCTGTTCGATCAGGTGCGGATCCCGATCAACCTCTACCATATCCCCGGCACCAGCGAGGCTCCGATCAGCATCGAGCTGCTCAAGAACCTCTCGCACTATCCGAACCTGGCGGGGATCAAGGATTCCAGCGGCAGCGCCGAGGGCTACAAGGCCTTCGTCGAGGCGTTCCCGGCGCTCAACATGCGCACCGGCACCAACAACAACCTGGAACAGGCCTTTGACCACGGGATGGGCGCGATCCTGGCGGACGGCAACGTCTTCACCAAGCTCTGCGCCGACGTGTTCACCGCCTACCGGGCCAAGCAGGACCACAAGCCCGCGCTGGCGAAGCTCCGCGTGGCGCAGCGCGAGGTGCGCGGTCTTGGCGGCTCTCCGGCGGCGATGAAATACGGCCTCAGCCTGCAGATGGGCGGACCACAGATCTATCCGCGCGCGCCGATGGTCGAGGTGAGCGGCGAGCAGAAGGCCGCGATCAAGCTGGCCGTCGACAAGCTCAAAGACATGGCCTGAGCGGGCCTTGGGGGGACTGCGCATGAACATCCGGATCGCGGGCGGGGCCTTCGCGGCCGCGCTCCTCATGACCACGTCGGCGCTGGCGCAGCCTGCCAAGGATGTGGAGTGGCCGACCTACACCGCCGACCTGGCGGGCAGCCGCTACCGGCCGCTGGACCAGATCAACGCCTCGAATTTCTCGAACCTCGAGGTCGCCTGGCGCTTCAAGACCGACGCCATCGGCAACCGGCCCGAGTTCAAGCTGGAGGGGACGCCGCTGGAGGTTGGCGGCGTGGTCTACGCCACCGCCGGCTCCCGGCGCGGGGTCGTGGCGCTGGACGCGGCGACCGGCGAACTGATGTGGGTGCACAGCGAGCGCGAGGGAGAGCGGGGCGCAGCGTCCCCGCGGCAGCTCTCCGGCCGCGGTCTCTCGTGGTGGAGCAACGGGTCCGAGCAGCGGATCCTCTATGTGACGCCAGGCTATCGGCTGATCGCGCTCGACGCCAAGACCGGCCAGCCTGTCCCGGGCTTTGGGACCGCCGGCGTGGTCGACCTGAAGCAGGACTTCGACCAGGAGGTCCGCCCCGACCTCGTCAGCGGCGAGGCTGGCTTGCATTCGGCGCCGGTGATCGCCGGCAACACCATCATCATCGGGACGGCGTTCCGCGAGGGCTTCACGCCGGCCAAGATGCACAACAACGTCGGCTATGTGCGCGCCTATGACGTGCGAACCGGCAAGCGGCTCTGGACCTTCCACACCATCCCGAAGAAGGGCGAGTTCGGCTACGACACCTGGCTGGACGGCTCGGCCGAGCACACCGGCAACACCGCGGTCTGGACCCAGGTGACGGTCGATGAGGCGCTGAACACCGCCTACCTGGCGGTGGAATCTCCCACGAGCGACTTCTACGGCGGCCACCGGCCGGGCGACGGCCTGTTCGGCAACAGCCTGGTGGCGGTCGATCTGACCACCGGTCAGCGCAAATGGCACTTCCAGCTGATCCACCACGAGATCTGGGACTACGACAATTCCTCCGCCCCGCTGCTGATGGACATCACCGTTGGGGGCAAACCGATCAAGGCGGTGGCGCTGCCGTCGAAGCAGGGCTTCCTCTATGTCTTCGACCGCGTCACCGGGAAGCCGGTCTGGCCGATCAAGGAGACCAAGGTCCCCAAGGGCGACGTGCCCGGCGAATGGTACGCGCCGACCCAACCGATCCCGACCAGGCCGGCGGCCTATTCGCGCAACGGCGTGGCCATCGACGACCTGATCGACTTCACGCCGGCGCTGCGGGCCAAGGCCGTGGACCTGGTCAAGAACTACAAGCTCGGGCCCGTCTACACCCCGCCGGTGGTGAGCACGGCGCCAGGACCGCTCGGCGTGCTGTCTTACTCGGCGCAGGGCGGCACCAACTGGCCGGGCGGGTCCTTCGATCCCGAAACCCACATGGCCTACATCTACGCCTGCAACTCCTGCGTCGGCGCCTTCGGCTTGCAGCCGCCGCCGGCCGGCCTGAGCGACATGCGATACGTGGTCGGCGTGGCCGGCCAGCCGGTGACCATGATCAAGGGGCCGGGCGATGGGGTCGGGGCCGACGCGCCGCCGCCTCCGAAGACGCCGCCCGCCGGCGGAGGCGGTGGAGGCGGGCGCCTCTCGGTCGACGGCCTGCCGTTGCTGAAGCCGCCCTATTCGACGATCAGCGCGATCAACCTCGATACCGGCGACATCGCCTGGCAGGTCCCGCACGGCGAAACCCCGGACTTCATCCGCAACAACCCGGCGCTGAAGGGCATGAACATCCCGCGCACCGGCCAACCCGGCTATCAGATCGGGACGCTGGTGACGAAATCGCTGGTGATCGCCGGCGACGGCGTGGTGACGACGACCGCGGACCATCCGCGCGGCGCCATGCTGCGGGCCTACGACAAGGCCAGCGGCAAGGAAGTGGGCGCGGTCTGGATGCCGGCGCCGCAGTCCGGCTCGCCGATGACCTACAGCCTGAACGGCAAGCAGTACCTGATCGTCGCCGTGAGCGGCGGCGTCTATTCCGGCGAGTACATCGCCTACACCCTGCCGGAGCACTAGGCGTGAGGGCGAGCCATTGGATGGGAGCCGCCGCGGCCGGCGTTCTGATGCTGACCGCCGGCGATCTGCGGGCGCAGGACGCCGCGAAGACGGTGTGGGACGGGGTCTACACCGCGGCGCAGGCCGAACGGGGGCAAGCGGTCTACGGCCAGAGCTGCGCCAACTGCCACGGGCAGCAGCTGGCCGGAACGGGCGAGGCCAAGCCGCTGGCCGGGCCAGAGTTCCTGTCCAGCTGGAGCGGCCTGACCATGGCCGACCTCTTCGACCGCACCCGTACGACCATGCCGATGGACCGCCCGGCGACGCTCAGCCGCGACGCCTACGCCGACGTGCTGGCCTATGTGCTGAAGTTCAATGGCTTCCCGGCGGGCGGCAACGAGCTCGCCCGGCGCAGCGAGATGCTGGCGACCATCCGTATCGAGGCGCAAAGGCCCGCCGTGGCGGCTGACGCGACCGGCGCGGGCGTGCTGGCCGCGGCGCACGAAGCGGCCGCCCCGAACAGCCAGCCCAACCCCTATGTAGCCGACACCGGCTTCTTCAAGCTGCCGCCCGGGCGGACCATGGGCTCGTCCAGCGCCGTAGGCGTCGACAGCCGCGGACACATCTGGATCGCCGAGCGCTGCGGCGCGAACAACTGCGCGGGCAGCACGCTGGACCCGGTCATGGAGTTCGACGCCAACGGCAATTTCATCAAGGCGTTCGGGGCCGGGTTGCTGCTCTTTCCGCACGGCATGTTCATTGACGCCAAGGACCACATCTGGCTGACCGATGGCCACGCGGAGGGGGGCAAGGGGGCCCAGGTCTTCGAGTTCGACAATTCCGGCAAGGTGCTGCGCGCCCTGGGCAAGGCCGGCGTTTCGGCGGACGGGCCGGACACCTTCGCCGAGCCGAACGCCGTGGTGGTGGCGCGCAACGGGACGATCTTCGTCGCCGACGGCCACACGCCCGGCAAAGGGCCGGCGCGGATCGTCAAGTTCGACGCGGCGGGTAGGTTCCTGAAGCAGTGGGGCGTCCGCGGCGCCGAGCCCGGCCAGCTCGAAGTGCCGCACACCCTGGCGCTGGACAGCCGTGGCCGGCTGTTCGTCGGCGACCGCTGGAACAACCGCATCTCGATCTTCGACCAGGACGGCAAGTTCCTGGAGACCTGGAGCCAGTTCGGCCGGCCGAGCGGCGTCTACATCGATCGCAACGACGTGCTCTATGTGGCCGATTCCGAGTCCCGCGAGCCGGCGGGCTACGGCCATCATCCCGGCTGGAAGCGGGGCGTCCGGATCGGCAGCGCGAAGACCGGCGAGGTCACCGCCTACATCCCCGACACCGAACCCAATCCGGACAAGGGCGCAACGAGTGGCGCGGAGGGCGTCTGGGCGGACGGCGACGGCGTGATCTACGGCGCCCAGGTGCTCCAGAAATCGGTCGTGCGCTACACGCGGAAGTGACGGCCTAGTTGGCTTTCCTGGCGCCCAACTGCGCCATCAGCTCTTCCTTGCGGGCCTTCAGGCGCTCGCCCATGGCGTCGAGGTCTTCGTCACCCTTCTTCGCCTGAGCGAAAAGGCCGCCGGGCTGCTCCTCTTCCTTGACGTGGTGCTTGATGTACTCGCCCAGCACCTTGACCTTGGCGTCGTAGAAGTCCTCGGACGGCTTCATCGCCTCGATCTCGGCGATCAGCTTCTTGGCGCCCGCGTGCTCGACGTAGGCTTCGTCCAGCATGTCGTCTTCGATGTCGCCGCGTTCCTCCGGATAGAGGATCTCTTCCTCGATCTGGGTGTGGACCTTGAGCGCCAGCGCGATCCTGTTGAACAGCGCCAGCTTCTCGGCGTCGGCCTCAAGCTGTTCGTACTCATCGAACATGGCGTCGACCTCGCGGTGGTCCTTCTTCAGGAGCGAGATGGCCAACGGGTCACGCCGGCCGGTGCGCCGGGTGCGGCGGGCCTTCGTGGAAGTCGATTTGGTCTGGGTGGTGGCCATGGCGCGCTCTCCTTACGAATCCTGCCTGCCGAACACCCCGGCTCAGTGCAGGTTCCAGTGTCGGAAGGGCGACTCAGGCAGTCGCGCCAGGTCGGCCTTGTCGCCTAGGGCCTGAGGCTGGCGGCGATGCAGGTGTGACGGTGGGCCGTCAGGTCGTCACAGCGGAGCTTCCCGCGAACACTGTCAAACGGAGCAGGTCGGCGAACGGATAAGGTTTGGGCGTCGGCCGACCAGAATTCTCCGCTGGGGCGACTATGCTTGACAATAGTCTCTGGGCGGCTTGGCTAAGTTGCTTAGGGGAACTTCATAAAGTGGGTGTATTTTAGCGACGTGCTCATGCTGAGCTCGTCGCGGCAAGTTCCAGCCGAAGTCGACGTGTCGCGGCCAGTCCATCGGCCAACAAGGACAAGTGGGAGCTGATGAGTTTAAGCCGGTGCAGCATCATTGAGTTACCGAAGGTCACCGATGCGCGTGGCAACCTCTCGTTCATTGAGGGCGGCAAACACATCCCCTTTGATATCCAGAGGGTCTACTACCTGTACGACGTGCCAGGCGGCACTGATCGTGGATCCCACGGTCATGGGAAATTGCACCAGTTCATTATAGCTGCGGCAGGCAGTTTCGATGTCGTGCTCGACGACGGGCGCAATAGGCATCGCTTCCACCTCTCGCGCTCCTACATCGGCCTCTACGTGTGTCCGATGATCTGGCGGCATCTAGACAATTTCTCGTCCGGCGCTGTCTGCCTGGTGCTGGCGTCCGAACATTATGACGCCGACGATTACATCCATAACTACGATGACTTTGTGCGGGCCGCGAACGCCTTTGAGGTCGGCTAAGAGTCCTGATGACTGGCGTTCCGTTCCTGGATCTTGGCCCAGCGCTGGCTGAGGTTCGCGGCGAGCTCGAGGAAGCTTTCAGGCGCGTATTGGACTCCGGCCGCTATATCCAGGGCGGTGAACTCGCGGCGTTCGAGCAGGAATTCGCCGATTATTGCGGCTCCGATCACTGCGTTGGCGTCGGCAATGGCCTCGACGCGCTGCATCTCATCCTGCGCGCGTATGGCGTGGGCGCCGGCGACGAGGTGATTGTGCCGGGCGCCACGTTCATCGCGACCTGGCTTGCGGTGACCTATGCCGGCGCGACGCCGGTTCCCGTCGAACCGGACGAGCGCACCTACAACATCGATCCCGCGCGCATCGAAGCCGCGATCACGCCGCGCACCCGGGCAATCCTGGTTGTGCATCTCTACGGACAACCCGCAGACATGGACCCCATCATCGCGGTCGCCAGACGGCACGGTCTGAAGGTGATCGAGGACGCCGCCCAGGCTCACGGTGCGCGATACAAGGGTCGCCGCGTGGGCGCGCTGGGCGATGCCGCGGGCTTCAGCTTCTATCCCGCTAAGAACCTGGGCGCGCTGGGCGACGGGGGAGCGGTCACGACCAACGATCCCGAGATCGCCGAGCGGGTCCGAATGCTCGGGAACTACGGCTCGAGGACCAAATACGTCAACGACGTGAAGGGCTACAACTCACGGCTCGACGAACTGCAGGCCGCTCTCCTGCGGGTGAAACTAAAGCGCCTGGACGCGTGGTCCGACGATCGCAGGGCCCTGGCGCGCGCCTACCAGGAGCTCCTCGCGGGAAGTGATGTCGTTCTTCCCTTCGTGCCGGATTGGGCGGATCCCGCCTGGCACCTCTTCGTCGTCCGCAGCCAGCGGCGGGACGCCTTGCAGGCCCACCTGGACGAACATGGGATCGCGACGCTGATCCACTATCCGATCGCGCCGCATCGCCAGGCGGCTTACGCCGACCTCGGTCTGGGCGCAGGCGCGTTGCCGCTCACCGAGCGCATCCATTCGGAGGTCCTGAGCCTGCCGATGGGATCGGGGATGTCGCGGGCGCAGGCGGCGGAGGTCGCGCAGGCCGTGCACGGCTTTGCTTCGACATGACGGCGCCCGGATTGGTGAGCGTCATCCTGGTGTCCTACAATCAGGAACCCTACATCCGCGCCGCCGTCCGCAGCGCGTTTGCGCAGACCTACAGTCCCCTCGAGATCGTGCTGTGCGACGACCACTCGCAGGACCGCACCTTCGAGATCATGCAGGAGGAGGCGCAGGCCTATCGGGGGCCGCACAAGGTCATCCTCCACCGCAACCCCAAGAACCTTGGCGTGGCGCCGAACTACAACATGGCCGCCAGCCTCGCCTCGGGCCACCTCCTGGTAGTCCAGGACGGCGACGATATCTCCCTGCCGGAGCGGACCGCCAAGCTCGCCGCCGCCTGGCAGGAACCGACGCCGGTCGACATGGTCTGCTCTTCGGTCTCGGTCATCGACAAGGTGGGCGCCCGGTTGCCCGACCTCACCTTCCCGCCGGTCAACCCGCTCACGCTGGACGAGGCGGTGGAGAGGGGGTTCGTCGCTGCGGCGGGGTGCGCCTGCGCCTATTCCCGCCTGCTCTGGACCAAGTACGGACCCATGCGCTCAGACGTCCAGCAGGAGGACGTCGACCTTCCGTTCCGCGCGCTGCTGGAACGCGGCATCCGCGTCGTGGACGAGCAGCTGGTGCAGTATCGTTTCCATGACACCAACCTGTTTTCCGGGCGCACGGGCCCCCAGAGCCGCGCAAAGCGTGCACGCGGGGCGCTGAGCCTACTGGCGATCGCCGAGGACTGGCACGACGCCTGGCGCATCTCGGGGCGCGACGACCCGGCGGCCGAACGGCGCTTGCGCCTGATCGTCAGGCAGCGGCGGTACGATGCCGAGTGCTACGATCGTTCGCGCGTCTACGCCCTTATGGCCGCGGTGCGCGGCCTGGCCGACGGGTTGTCGCTACGCAATTCGGCCGGCCTCATCGCACGCCATGTGTTCCGCCTAACTTAGCGAGGTGTTCAGTGCCAAGCTTGCAGCGACGGTTGGCCAACTGGATTGAGCGCAGGACCAGCTACCTCATATTGCACGAAGGCCAGGCGCACCTGCTTCCCGAGCGGCTGCATCTGCGACGTTTCTTCGAACACTTCGGCGTCGACTGCGTGTTCGATGTGGGCGCGAACGCCGGCCAATACGCTCTAGAGCTTCGCCAGGGCGTAGGCTTCACCGGACCGATCATTTCCTATGAGCCCCTCCCTGAAGTGGCGGCCGGCCTGCGTGAAATGGCCAAGCGGGACTCGCAGTGGCACATCGAAGCGCTGGCGCTCGACCGGGAGGCTGGACCGGCCAAATTCCACGTCATGGCCTCCGACGTCTTCAGCTCGTTGAACCGACCGGCCGAGGACCAGGTGGCCGCGATTGACGCCATGAACCAGGTGACCCGGCAGATCGAGGTCATGCGCTCCACGCTTGCGATCGAACTGCCGCGCTGGCGCGAGAAGCTGCAGTTCCGCCGGCCGTTCCTGAAGGTCAGGACGCAGGGCAGCGACTTGGCCATCGTCGAGGGCGCGGGCGAGAGCATCGCCGGCTTCGTGGGCCTCCAGAGCGAACTGCCGATCCGCAGGATCTACGCGGAGGCGTCCAGCTTCGAAGAGATGCTCGCGGCCTATCGGGCGCGCGGCTTCGAGCTCAGCGCCTTCACGCAGCAACTCGCGAACACGGCAAGCCATTTTCCGATGATGCTGCAGACGGACTGCATCATGTACCGCCCGGACGCGGCGCCTTAGCGGCGATCTGGAGAGAGATCGGACTCGGCGCGCCTACGCCATGTGCGTCCCGTGTCCGCCGCCGACCCGCTGGCGGAGCATGTTCAGTTCGTAGAGGTCGTTGCGGCTGAAGCGCAGATGCGGGCGGATGGCGTGCCGCGCGGCGTGGCCGAGGTCGCGGCCGAGTTCGTCCAGGCGGCGGAACTGGTTGCGCTCGGTCTCGCCGACCTCAAGGCCCTCGCCCCGTTCGTGCGCCAGCAGCACCTCCTCGGCGCGCAGCACGAGCGCCAGCTCCAGCTCGATCCAGGCGCCGACCTCGTCCGCGATCCGGCGCGGAAACCGCTGAGCCAGGGCGGCGATGGCGCGGCCGTCTTCGGTGTCCGCGAAGCGGCCTTCGCGGATGGCGGCGAGCATCTGGGCGTGGGTGTCGTGGTCGTGCTCGAGCCAGTCGTGCGCGGTGGCGCCGCCCCTGGAGAATACGGCCAGGATCGTGAGCGGGATCAGCACCAGCGCGCCCACCATGGCCAGCAGCGGGTCGCCGGGCAGGTGGTTGAACGCCGAGTGCACGGCGATCGCGACCATCAGCCCGGGCAGGAACACCCCCGGATGCAGGTGCGAGATGCGGCCTTCGCGGTGGGCGCGATGCTCGGCGAACTCGTGGGTGATCACCGCGAAGAGCGCGGTGGCGCCGCCGTGCATCACCGCCGTCCCGAAGCCGCGCACCAGCCACACGCCAAGGTTCGCCTCGGGAAACAGCGTGATGAAGTAGGCGTTCTCGCAGAGCGCGAAGCCCGCGCCGATGGCGAAGCCGGCGATGGCGGCGTCGAGCTTGAAGCCGATCCGGGAGCGCGCGAACAGGGCCACCACCACCAGGGCCTTGAGACTTTCCTCGATCACCGGCGAGACGTAGCGGCTGTAGTCGGTGAAGCCGATCGGCAGGCCGTCCAGGACGCCGCCGTTGGCGAAGTAGCTCAGCGCCGCCAGCACAGCCCCGATCCCGAGGTAGGCCAGCACGCCGCCGGTGCTGACCAGGCGAAAGACATCCAGCCGCTCAAACAGCACGATGAGGGCGAGGACCGGACAAAGGGCCACGAACAGCTTGGCCAGCAGGGCGCCATCCATCAAAGAACCTTAAGCGAAATCATCACTTCGTCACTGCGGTGGCGGCCCTTGTCGAAGCCGCTCGCCACGCCGACGGAAAATACCATGGGCAGGCGCAACGCGACGGTGAAGTTGAAATCGACCTGGCCGCCGACGGTTTCGAAGGTCCGCGCGGCGCCGTTGGCGGGGTCCATCGCCATCACCCCGGCGAAGGCGGCTGGCCGGATCGAGCTCAGGAAGAGGCTCGGGCGGCCGATGTTCGAGAAGCGAGCCGGGGGCAGGTTGAACTCCAGCAGCGACCGGGCGAACCGGCTGCCGGCCAGTTCGTCGATGTCGAAGCCCGGGAATGAGCCGAACTCGCGGTAGCGCTTCACCTCGCCGTCATCGACGTAGTTGTTGCCGAAGCCGCCGAAGTAGAACTGGCTGAGCGGGTTGGCCTTGTCGCCGCCGGCTATACCCGCGGACGTGTAGAGCCACACCGAGGCGTGCCGCGGCCCGATCGGCGCGCCGATGTCGAACGTCCCGTAGACCTTCGGATAGAGCTCGCCGGAGCTGAGGTCGCTCTCGCCCAGCAGCGACCAGCGCAGCCCCTTTTCGTGGTCGACGGCGCCCAGGCTCTTGGTGGTGTCGGTGTAGCGCCAGCCGGCGAGCGCCGAGACCAGGTTCTTGGAGAGCGGCGTGATGGTCTGGGCGAGCGGCAGGCTGTCGAGGCCGCGGAAGCCCGCCACGTCGACCGTGAAGTCGAGCTGGCGCGGAGGGTCATAGGTCAGGGTGTTCTTGTAGCCGACCAGCACCGCATCGCCGCGCCGGCTGCGATAGGTGGGCCCAAAGAGGTCGTAGAAGTCGGCGCCGTTGTGCCAGTAGCGCAGACGCCATTTCAGCGTCTTGTATTCGAGATTGACGTGCAGCCGTTCGTCGTTGGGGATGTCCTGGCCCGGCGAGAGGCCGATTGTGGCGCTCGCCTGCTGGAACTGCAGCGGGTCCTCGAAGATCGCGTGCACGCCGGCTGCGACGTCGCCGCGGTAGCCCTCGACGACCGGATAGATGGAGGCGAACTTCATCTCCTGGCGCGGCCGGTACTTGCCGCGCTCGAGGATCAGGCTGTCGAGCGGAACGGAGGATGGCGAGCCCACCGCCCACTGCTTGACGATGGGATGCTTGGCGGCGATCTCGGCGCCCAGGAACTTGATCGTGCCGAGGTCCTGCAGCGGGACCGGATCGATCACCACCGGGGTGAATCCGGCGCCGGCGTATTCGTAGACCACAAGCTTGCCGTCGGCCCGCGGGATCGGCCGGAAGAAGCCCGTGGAGGCGTTGGACACCGCCTCCACCTTCTGGGTGGCCAGCTCGTAGCGGAAGATGTTCGAGACGCCGGTGTAGTAGCTGGAGCCGAAGAGGTAGCGCCCGTCCGGCGAGAAGACGAAGCTCTCCGGCGTGGAATTGCCAAGCCCGAACTCGGCGGTGGGGTGGATAGGCCCTTCGCCCAGGTCCTCCAGCTTGTAGACCCGCACCGACTGCTTGCCGTTGATCTCGCCCACCGAGGCCGAGAGCAGGGTCCCGTCCGGCGAGATGTCGAGGTCGAAGGGGATTTCTCCGTAGGCGAAGGTGTGGACCTGGGTCCAGCGCGCGTAGGGCGGGGCGAGCGTCACCAGCGTCACGAAGCCGTTCAGGTGGCGCAGGCCCCAGATCGCCTTGTCCTTGGGGTTGACCACGATGTCGCCGATGCGGGCGTCGCGCAGCAGCATCCGTGACTTGCCGCTGGCGACGTCCACCTCCATCAGGTCGCGGAAGGCGTAGTTGTCGGCGGTGTAGTAGGCCTTGTTGGCCGCCGGGTCGTAGGCCAGCGACGTCACCCGGTAGATCATCGCGCCCTTGACGTCTGCCAACCGGCGGATGCGTCCGTCTGCGAGCGAGAGCACGCCGACATTGGCGATGACGCCGGGTGGCCGGAACGCGCCGATGAGGCTCTTGCCGTCCGGCGCCAAGAACGCCCGCGAGATCGAGCCGAGCCCCTCCTTCGCCAGCCGTTCGACCGGGGTCGCGGGATAGGCCTGCACCTGGGCCAGGTTCGACGTTTGGAATCGATGTTCCCACGCGATCCAGTCCTGCCAGACGTTGTCGAGCGAACGGCCGAACACCCGCTGAAACTGCACCGAATAGTAGCCTGCCGAGCCCTCGTCGCGCCGCAGCCAGGCGATCACCTTTTCGGGGCCGTAGGTCAGGCCAAGGTAGGAGAAGAAGCGGGTCCCGTAGAGGTAGTCGTTGACCCCCACCTGGAAGTCGATCGACGTCCCTTCGGCCTCCAGGCCCAGCGGCGAATAGAACCTGGCGCCGTCGCGCACCTTGGCGCGGAACACCATCTCGTCGTAGCCGCCCTGGGCGCGGCCGAAGCCGCCCGCCATCCAGGTCTCCATGAACACCGCCGAGCCTTCCAGGTACCAGCGAGGCGAGTTCACGCGCGGCGTGGCGAGGAAGTTGTAGAGGATCGACTCCGGGTGCTGCTCGATCGGCATCGGCTTGCCGTGGAACAGCCTGCGCCACCGTGCGTCGGTCTGGTTCCAGACATCCATGGTCGCCACGTGCACCGGCTCGTGGTTGAGCAGGGTGAAGAACCGCTCGCCGGGGCTGAAGGTCTCGAAGGTCTGCGAGAGCGGGGCGACGTCCAGCAGGATGGCGTTGTTGGGTGAGGACCGGGCCGCGGCGTTCCCGTAGTCGGAGAAGTCCTTCAGGAGCACCGTCGTGCGGTCCCACGGCGTCCAGCCGAACAGCTTGCGCTGGAACGCCATCGAGTTCTCGAAACTGCGCGCGATGTAGGGCGTCAGGTAGGTCTGGGCGGGATCGAAATAGAGCAGCGAAAGGTCGGCCGTCCGGATCATCGAGAGGTCGATCTCGGACGCATCCACCATCCGCGCCGGCGCCGGTTTCTCGACGACGACCGGCGGCGTTTCGGGGACCGGCGGCGGGGCGGGCGACACGTCCTGGGCGAACGCCTGCGACGCAAACGCCAGCGCCGCCACGGCAATGGCCGCCCGCCAGTTACTCTGACCCATACGCCCCCCGACTGGACTGGCCGCCCAATTCGGGGCGGCAGCCGAACTACCTTGCGCGCATCTGCGCCGCGAAGTTCTGGTCGCCCAGCATCGCAGCGAAAGCGGCGTTCGAGGCCAGGGCGGCGAACGCCGGCGACCTCCCCATGGCCGACAAGGCCTGGGCGTTGGTGGCCAGCGCCTGCATGGCCTTGGCGTCCGAGGCCAACGCCGCGAAGGCCTGCGGCTGCTGGGCCATCAGGGCGAAGGCTTGCGGGTTGGCGGCCATGACCTGGAAGGCCTGGGCGTTGGCGGCGCTGGCCGCTGTCGCCTGGGCGGTGTTGGCCGCTGCGGCCGCGGCCTGGAAGGCCTGCGCCTGCTGCGCCATCACGGCCAGCCCCTGGGCGTTGCTGGCGAGCGCGTTGAAGGCCTTGGCGTTGGCCGCCATGGCGTCGAAGGCCGAGGCGTCGGTCGCCAGCACCCGGAACGCCTGGGCGTTGGTGGCGAGCGCCTGGAAGGCCTGGGCGTTGGCCCCCAGGGCGGCGAACGCCTGGCTGTCCGACCGCAGCGCCGCCATCGCCTTGGCGTCGTTAGCGAGCGCCACGAACGCCTGCGGCGCGCGGGCCATGGACTCGAACGCCTGCGGCGTCGTCGCCGCGACCGCAAAGGCGTTCACGTCCCTGGAGAAGTTGGCGAAGGCCTTCGGATCGGCCGCCATCGCCTGGAAGGCCTGCGGATAGCGGCTGAGCGCGGCGAAGGCCTGGGCATGGCCGGCCATGGCCGCCATCGCCGCGGGCTGTTGCGCCATCGCGCCGAAGGCCGCCGAGTGGTTGGCCATCGCCTGAGCGGCGGCCTGGCTGGAGATGGCGTTGGCCTGCGTGGCCTGGGCGCTGAGGCCGGCAGCCGTCATCTGGGTCTGGACCGCGCTGGCGCTGGCGGCCATCGCCTGCATCGCCGAGGCGTTTGTGGCCAGCATCCGGAAGGCGGTGGCGTTGGCGGCCATCGCAGTCATCGCCTGGACGCTCATCGCGGCGTCGAAGGCCTTGGCGTCGCCAGCCAGGGCCTGGAAGGCTGCGGCGTTGGCGGCCATGGCGCTGAACACCTGCGCGTCGGCCTTGATGGCGGCCATCGCCTTGGCGTCGCTGGCCAGCACCCGGAAAGCCGCTGCACCCTGGCTCATTGCGGCGAAGGAGGCCGGGTTGGCCGCCGCGGTCGCGAAGGCCTGCGGATCCTTGGCGAACTCGGCGAAGGCCTTGGGATTGGCGGCCATCACGGCGAAGGCCTCGGAATGCGAGGCGAGGGCGGCAAACGCGGTTGAGTGCTCCGCTGCGACGGCGAACGCCTGCGGCTGGCTGGCCAGCACCCGGAAGGACTGGGCGTTGCCGACCATTGCCGCAAAGACCTGGGCGTTGGCGGCCGCGGCGTCGGCTTTCAAGGCCGCGTAGGCCTCAGCGTCCTTCGCCATCGCCCGGAACGCGGCCGGGTTCTTGGCGAGTTCGGCGAAGGCTGCGGGGTTCTGCGCCAGGGCCGCCAGCGCCGCCGGATTCTGCTGAGCCAAGGCCATGAACCCGGGATTGGTCGCCAGCGCCCGGAAGTTGGCGTCCTTGACCATCAGGTCGAAGGCCTCGGTCTGCATGAGGTGCGGGACGGAGGTGTCCCCCAGCACGACGTCTGCGGTCCCGACCTGGCTGACCTGATAGCGCTCGGCCGGCGCGATGGTCCCTGACGAGAGGCCGCCTTGCGGCGGATAGATCCGTCCCACGCCATAGGCCGCGGCGGCGACGATCAGGATCGCAGCGCCCGAGACTAGGATCTTGGAGTTGTTGGAGACTTTGGCGGTCATGGCAGCGCCCCACAGTTAAGGTGCCGCAAGAGACTTCGCGAACGCGGATAGGTCAATCCACAACCGCGGCATGGCGCGCGCAGTCACCCTAATTCCCTTTAATTGACGGCAGGAGGGCGCTCCGAGCCCGCCCTTGGGAATCGCATGATCGGGCGCTCATCCCTTACGCGCCCGTCAGTACGGGTTTCCCCTGATCGACCCTCCCGGGCGAGGGGCGTCAGTTGACGCACCTTCACCCTGTGAAACGTGCCTCAGATGAAACCAGCAGCAGTCGCCATCCCCAAGCATGATCCGGCTTGGGAGGTCGGAAAGTACGGCCCGATCTGGCCCAAGACGCCCGCCTGTTACGGCTTCACCATTATCGCCAAGGTCATACCTGGCCGGGCGGAAACGATCCGCGGCTACGGCGCCAAACTGGCTGCCGCGCTCGAGGTCGATCCCACATTGCTGGCGCCGCTCAAGCTGCACTATCTGCGCTGGGTGCTCTTCGACGACGACACGCGCTTCATGTACCAGGGGATCTTCGACACCGATTTCGACAAGTACACCGACGACGCCATCCAGCTCTTCAAGAAGGCGGGCGTCGATACGGTGTTCGAAAACCTCGAAAACTTCCCCGCCGACTGGAAGACCAATCCGGACGCGTTCAACAAGTTCGTCCGTGATCACCAGTGCCCGAGCTTCATCGAATACGGCGAATACCCGTATGTGAGCGCCGACGAGATCAAGAAGGCGCTCGCCATGAAGGCGGCGTTCGGCGAGATGCTGGACCAGATGCAGTAGCGGTCGCCATGAGCGGCGAGGCTGCACCCGCGCTGGAATTGCACGACATTCAGAGCGGAGTGCTTCGGCCGCGGCCCAGCCCGTACGCGGCGACCTACATCCTCTTCCGCATCGATGAAGCGAAGGCCGGCCGGGACCTGATGAGCCGCCTCAGTCGCGTCGTGACCGCGGCGAGCGAACCTCGCAGCCCCATGGGAGACACCTGGGTCAGCGTCGCCCTGACCTTCCAGGGTCTGAAGGCGCTCGGCGTGCCGGAATCGTCGCTCGCCGGCTTCTCCTGGGAGTTCCAGCAGGGCATGGCGGCGCGCGCGGCGACATTGAAGGACGTCGGTGAAAGCAGCCCGGAGCACTGGGAGCAGCCGCTCGGGACCGCCGAAGTCCACGTGGTCATCGCTGTCGTGGCGCCGAATTCCGAAGCCCTGGAAGCCGCCCTGGCCCCGGCCCGCAAGTCGTACGAAGGCATGAGCGGCGTCACCGCCATCTGGCGCCAGGACTGTCATGCCCTTCCGACCGAGAAGGAGCCCTTCGGTTTCAGGGACGGCATCAACCACCCGGCGGTGGAAGGCAGCGGGATCCCCGGCACGGATCCCAACGAAGTCCCACTGAAGGCGGGCGACTTCGTGCTGGGCTATCGCGACGAGATGGGCGGGTTCGCCCCGGCGCCGGAGCCCGATCCGCTGGGCCGCAATGGCTCCTACATGGTCTTTCGAAAGCTGCATCAGCGGGTCGCGGCCTTCCGTCGGTACCTGCGAGACCAGGCCTCGGAGCCGGCTGAGGAGGAATGGCTGGCCGCCAAGATGATGGGGCGTTGGCGGAGCGGCGCGCCCCTGGCGCTCTGCCCGATGCACGACGATCCCCAACTCGGCGCCGATCCGACGCGCAACAACGACTTCCGCTATGCCGACGATGATCTGGGCTACGCCACCCCGCTGGGCTCGCACGTGCGCCGGATGAATCCGCGCGACACGAAGATCGCCGGCGAGGCGCGGCTGCACCGGATGATCCGCCGCGGCGCCGCCTATGGGCCGCTGCTTCCCGAGGGCGTGACCGAGGACGACGGCGCCGATCGCGGGCTGATGTTCACGTTCATCGGCGCGCACCTGAAGCGGCAGTTCGAGTTCGTTCAATCGGAGTGGGTCAACGACGGGGTCTTTGTCTCGCTGGGCGGCGCGCGCGACCCGATGGCGGGCGTCGCCGACGACGGCGGCGTCTTTTCGATCCCTCGCCGGCCGATCCCGAAACGCCTGAAGGGCATTCCGCAGTTCGTCGTCACCCGCGGCGGCGAATATTGCTTCATGCCCGGCTTGCGAGCGCTCCGCTGGCTCGCCGACCTCGACACCTGATCGCGTGATCATGCGTCTCCCTGCCCATGTCGAGCTCTGCGTATGGACGTCGTAGTCATCGGCGCCGGTCCGGCCGGCGTGTTCGCAGCCCTGCGCGCAGCGGACCTCGGCGCCCGGACAACGTTGGTCACGCGCGACGATTTTGGCGGCATGGCCGCGAACGACGGGCCGGTGCCCGTGCGGACCCTGGCCCACGCCGCGCGCCTCGTTCGGGAATCCCGCCAACTCGAGCGCTACGGCATAGCTGCGAGCGCGGGCGTCCTGGACTATCCACGGCTGCTCGCCCGGGTGCGCGAGGTCGTGCAGGAGGTGGGCCGGCACTCGACCCTGCGTCGCCAGATCGATGCGGCGGGGGTCACGGTGCACGAGCAGGCCGGGACAGCGCGCTTCTCCGATCCCCACACGATCGAGACCGAGAGCGGGCTGCGCCTGCGGGCCGACCGGATCGTCCTGTGCGCCGGCGGGATCAGCCGGCGTCTCCCCATCCCGGGCTTCGACCTGACGTGCACGCACAGCGACGCCTGGTCGCTTCAATCCGTACCCGGCTCCATGCTGGTCGTGGGCGGGGGCGCCACCGGCGCGCAGGTGGCCTCGGTCTTCAACGCCTTCGGCACAGACGTGCAAATGTTCGAAACGGGTCGCCGCATCCTGCCGACCGAGGACGAGGATGTGTCGGCGGCGGTCGCGGCGGCGTTCCGCGCCTCGGGCATCGCCGTGCACGAGGACTTCGGGTCGATCGAGTCCTTCGAGCGGACGGAGCGAGGAGTGCGGATGAATGTCTCGAAGGACGGAGTCCGGGCGAGCGCCGAGGCCGAACTTGTGGTGGCCGCCGTGGGGTGGATGGCCGACACGGCGTCGTTGAACCTCGAAGCGGCCGGCGTCCAGACCAACGCCCGGGGCTTCGTGCAGGTCGACGCCTACATGCGCACCTCCGCGCAGCACGTCTTCGCGGCGGGCGACGTGACCGGCGGCCTCATGCTCGCGCCGCAGGCCATGCAAGGCGGGTTCCTGGCCGCGACCAACGCCCTGAACGAGACCATGACGCCGGCCACTGAGCAGGTAAGCCCCATCGGCAGCTTCACCGACCCCGAATACGCCCAGGTAGGTCTCACCGAGGCGAAGGCGCGCGCCGCGCGCGATGTGGTGGCGGTGAGCGTGGACTTCGCGTCCGCGACCCGCCCGATCATCGACGGCCGGACGGTCGGCTTCTGCAAGCTCGTCGTCGATCGCTCGACATGCCAGATCCTTGGGTGCCACGTGGTCGGCGAGCGCGCGGTCGACATCGTGCAACTCGCCGCCGTCGCCATGGCGGGGCGGATGGGAGTTGAGGACCTGGCCCACCTGGCGCTGTCGTTCCCGACCTATGCGGGCGTCCTGGGACGGACGGCGGGGAGCGCGACGTACCAGTTGAACCACGCCGGCGCCGGGTGCGCGGAGCCGCTCGCGGGGCCTGTCTATCCTCAGTGATCCCGGCGGCTCAGGCCGGCTGCATGGCCTTGTGGCTGTCCATGAGCGCGAGGTTGCGCCAGAAATTCTCCAGGCTCGCGCCGCCCCCGAAGAGGGTCGTGAAGTGGGTCGAGTCCACCAGCAGGATATCGCCGGCCCGCTCGCCCGCCGGCGGCATCCAGAGCAGGAGATTGAATTCGGTGTTGCCGGCCAGGCTGAAGGGATGCGGCCGGTCGAGGTCCATCGGCTGACGGGCCAACACATGGATCGCAGCCGCGCCCTCGCCGGTCAGTTCGTAGTGCGGAAGGTGAGGGTGGAAGTTCAAGGTCGGCACGTTGGTCAGCAAACCCAGGCCGTCGAGGTCGCGGAACGCCGTCAGGGGCGCAATCTCCTTCGTGCCTTTGACGACCGCCGGCCTCAGGCCCCAGATGTTGCGCACCGGAACGTCCAGCGCCTTGATCAGCGACCGGGTGTACTGGCCAAAGCGTTGCTGGCGCGGGACCAGCCGGTCGCCATGGTGCAGATACTCCATCTGGCGCTGCTCCAGATTGTCGCTGAACCCGACGTCGTGGTGGGGCGCCAGCAACAGGCATGTCCCCTCGCGTCGTAGCCACTCGCGGATGGCGGCGATCTCTTCGGGGGCGGCTTCCTGCTCGCATGGCAGGTGATCCAGCCCGAACACCAGCAGCGTGTCGGTGTCGGCCAGAATCCGCTCGTCGATCGGCTGGCTGAAACCGGCCTGATCGACGCGCTGGAAGACCGCCACCGCGTGGCCCGTGACCTCCTCGGCCGCGCGTTGAAAATTGAGCGTGGAGCGGTGGAAGAGCTCCAGAGTCCCCGCGATCCCCTGGAGGAACCGGGCTTCGCTCCACTCCGGCGTTTCATAGGCGGGCCAAAGCACGTTGCGCACTTCGGTCATGGTCGAGAACCGGTTCTCCATCGCCGCCGGGCTGCGCTGCGACTCCCAGGGATAGCTCCAGGTCCAGTAGATGCTCAGGCGCCGTTTGCCCGGCGTGTAGCTGCGGGGGATGTGGTTCTGATTGTAGGTGCGTGCTGGGGACATGTTCGGTCTCGGCCGTTGGGGTCCATTCGATGGGAACCGCGCCTCACGACCTGCCGACCGTCGCACCTCTCTCGAAACCCGATATCGGGCGTAACCCGGACCTGGGGTTCGCGATGGCCTCGCGCAGGTTCTGCAGCCCGCCGAACCCCTAGGGTTTCTCCTTAGTTCGAGTGGCCCCGTCGCCCCCTAGACTGAGCTCGGCCACCGGGGCGGGCGCAGCGACAATGGCGACAGACGAGACGGCCGGGGGGAGACGCCAGCCTCAGCGTCACATCTGGCTCCTGGCGCTGGTCGGAATGCTGGCGATCGCCGGCGCCGCGCGGGCCCAGGATGACGGGCCGCGCGTCTACCAACTGGCTCCGGAAGGCGCCAAGACGGTGACCATCTTTGGCGTCGTCAAGCGCGGGAACGAAGGCGTCGAGCCGGGCTCGCTCTACCTGGGCTCCAACATCGACACCAACCTCGTGATCTTTCGCTACGCCGAGACCTTCAGCGTCGCCGGGCGCCAGGTGAGCCCCTTCGTGATCCTGCCGGTGGGCAAGGTGGAGATCCGCAACGACCCGCAAAATCACTCGTCATCGGCGTCGAGTTCCGGACTTGGCGACATCCAGATCGGCGGAACCCTGGGGCTCATCGGTTCGCCCGTCCTGACCGCGGAGGATTTTGGCCGCTACAAGCCTCAACTGCGCCTCGCATTGCTCGGGCGCGTCTTCTTTCCGACCGGCGACTACAGCGCCACGAACCGCGTGAATTTCGGTTCGAACCGCGTCAGCTATCAGCTCGGCCTGCCCTTCACCGCCGCGATCGGAACCTCCTACCTCGACCCGTCGCTGACGACGCTCGAGATCCTCCCGACCGTCACCTTCTACGAGGCGAACAACGATCCGTTTGGCGCGGACAAGTCGTCAAAGTCCGCGCTCTACAGCGTCGAAGGTCACCTGACCCACAACTTCAGCCGCCGGTGGTGGCTTTCCGCGGACGTGCTCTATCGCAAGGGCGGCGAGACCACGACGGACGGCGTGGCGGACGGCAACGCCATGCGCGGCTGGTCGGCCGGCGGCTCCGCCGCGCTCGCCCTCAATCGTCGCGCGACCGTGATCCTGACCTACGAGCAGGTCGTGGCCCGAAGCGACGAGGGGCCGGATGGCTGGTTCTTCCGCACGGCGGTGGTGCTGCCGTTCTGACAATGGGCCAGGCGTGCGCCGCTCAAGCCGTCAGGCTGCCGCCTACAGGGCCGCCCCCCGTCGAAGGGAGGACTTCACCCTATAACCCCCCGACCACAGGTCGGCGATCCTCTGGGCTCTTCCAGGAGGCTCGATTGACGGACGGACGGGAAGGCGGCGGGCGGATGAACGCCGCTTCTGAGCAAGTCGACATCGATCACAACAAGGCGTTGATCGACGCCGATCGGCTGCTGATGCAGATCATCCAGACGTCGATCTCGCTGATCGGGTTTGGCTTCACGATCAATGCGTTCTTCAACGACGTGGCGGTCAAGGGCCTGGCCGTGGACGCGGACGAGACGGCAAGACGGCTGGGTTTGGCGTTGCTGTGCCTTGGCCTGATTTTCCTCTCCATGGGAACGTGGAACCAGGCGCGATACCGCCATGGGCTTTGGGAGCGGTATCGCAGTCTGGGCGGTGTTCGCGGTCGGCAACGCGTCCATAGGTACAGCGCGGCGCCGAGTATCCTGCTGGCCCTGCTGCTGCTTGTCGTCGGGCTGGGCGCCCTGGCTTCGATCCTGTTGCGGATGATGCGCTAGCGCCTAGGCGGGTCCTCGGCGGTCGGCGCCGTCCAGCGGTCGAAGACCTCGGGCGGCTGTGCGGCGATGGTTTTCCGCAACCTTTCCATCGGACCCTGCCCTTCGACAATGCCGCCTCCGAGCGGGCGATCGATATCGACGATCAGCAGCAACGACAGGGTCAGCAGGCAAAGCAGGAAGGCGGCCGACAGCCGACCTCTCGCGCCCTTCATCACGTAGCCGAGCACGCCGGCGGTCATCGCCAGATAGGCGAACAGCACGGCGAAGACCTCGGTCGGGACGTGAGCGTTGCGCGCGGCCTTTCGCGCGGCGTCCAGGTCGATGAGGTTGTTCATCGTCTCCAGGAAGACGCTCGAAAAATCGAGGTGCTTAATCGACGGAAAGGCCGCCGCGGTCGCTGTCCACAGGTCGGTGACAATCGCGTCGTTGCGGGCCAGCAGCCGAGAGCCCTCCGGTCCGCGGACAGCCTTCGCAAGCGCCAGGCGATTGTCGATGTATTGGACCAGCAAGCCGCTGACGCGCGCTCGGTGCGGTTCGGGCAGGAGTTGGGCGCGCAGGTAGGTGGTCCCGATGGCGTTCGCCTCGCGCAGCACCAGGACCCTGCGCGTTTCGAACCGATCCACGGCCAGCGAAAAGGTGAAACCCATCAGGAGCGCGAGGAGGCCGAGCACGGCGGAGACGACGTAGCCCTCCTGCCCATCGTTCTCGCTCGCATCCCCATCGCCTTTGCGCTCACCCAGGAGGGATCCGATCGCGGCGGCGACGGCCATGATCGCGAACAGCACCCCGCCCACCCAGAGCATTGGAGCGTCCGCAAGCCAGGTCTCCAGCCAGGTCCAGTTCACCTTGACCTCACAGCCATGACCGCGCGCCTAGCGAACATTCGCCTTCTCCCAGGCGCGGACCTTCACCCGCGCGGCGTCGAACAGGCGCACGTAGTTGCCCTTCAGCACTTTCTCGCGCGCTTCGGGGGTGAGCTTGGCCCACAGGGGCTTGTACATGTCGTAGACGCCGAAATAGGCCTCGGGCGTACGCGGGGCGACGACGTCGGTGCCGAACAGGAAGCGGTCCGGGTAGCGGTTGATCACGTTGGCGACGAGGGTCGAGGATTCGTCGGTCGCCACGATGTACTTGGCCACCTCGTCCCACGAGAGGTCGAAGTAGATGTTCCGCATGGCGGGGTTGCTGAGGATCTCGTCGATGTAGGCGGCCTCGCCCTTCACCGGCTGGACCACGCGGCCGGTGCCGACATGCGCCCAGATGATCGTGGTGTTGGGGTGCCGGGTGTAGAGCGCGGTCAACTGGTCGAAGTACGACCGGACCTTCGCGTCCTTGGTGAACGGCCGCACCATGTCGTTGTGCAGGATGACGACTAGGCCGACCTGGCCGGCGAAATCCAGCAGCCGGTCCAGCGCCGGGTCGGTGAGGCTCGCGCCGCCGCCGGCGATCTTCGGAGAGACGAACTCCTTGTGGATCGAGAACTCGCCGATGCCGGTGAAGACCCCGGGGAACAGGGTCAGCACGCGCTTCACATGATCGGCCGCGTACATGTCGGCGGGATTGAACCCGGTGATCATCGGGTCGAAGTGCGCCTGGTCCTTGGGCGGCAGGCCCTTGTAGGCCATGGCGATCGCGGCGTCGGTGAACGAGTAGTAGTAGAGCGGCGCGTCCGCCTCGAGGTAGTAGGTCGGCGCGAAGTCGCCGGTCTCGTGGTAGGCCCACTCCTGCTGCAGCGGGATCCCGAACAACGTCGAGCGGCAGACCCGGTCGCCGGTCAGCTTCAGGATCTCGGCCGGCGAGGGGCCTTCCTGGATGTAGTTGGTCAGGTGGAAGTGGGAGTCGTTGAACTCGCACTTCTCGGCGGCCGCGGCGCCGGAGGCCGCGAGCCAGGCCGCCGCCGCTATGACGGCCCCGCGGAGATCGACGCTGCGTCGGCTCATGTGCCTAACCCCTTATCTCCGAACGTGGAATTCCAAGGCGCTCCCCGGGCTGAATCAGAAGGCGAGCGAAAAGTCGCTTACGAGGGTGAAGCCGTCCCCGCCGACCGGTATGGGGTAGGCCGTGTAGCCGACGGGCGATCTGTTGACGTACAGGCCCATCACGTTGATCCGCACGTCCCGGCGCTCGAACGGGTAGTAGTTGAAACCGACGGCGATATCGTAGGGGTCGCCGTATTTGCCGAAGATCTTCGACCCTGAAGCGTAGAGCATCAGCTTCTTCGGAATGACCATGGCCGAAGCCTGCAGCTGGAAGCCGCTGTCATACAGGTCGGTTACGGGAACGATGCCTTCGACCTGGAAGTGATCGAGCCACCTTGAGTAGTATTCGAACTCGAGGGCGAAGCCCTTGTATTTCACGGCCGCGTCCAGCGCCATCATCTGGTAGCGAGCTTCGATGATCCTTCCGGGGGTATTGAAGGCGTCGACAGCGAACAGCAGGGTTCCGTCGGAAAGCCGAAGCTGGGTGTTCTCGATAGACTCCGTGTTGGGCTGGGACTGCGGCGTCTCGGTGCTGCGCGTGTAGTGCGCGCTGAACAGCGTCGCGACC
>JBOHKZ010000284.1:0-4931 GCA_050729355.1 Phenylobacterium sp.
GGATGGCCAGGCCCGGGAGCCGCACCTTGGAAGGCGTCGAAAGATTTGCGGCGGTCATCGGCGGCCTCGTCCGGCCAGGAAGATCTGCACGGCATTGATCACGATCAAGGCGCCGAACGAGATGCCGACCATCGCCAGGCCGACGGCCGCGGCGCCGGCATAGTCGTACTGCTCCAGCTTGATGACGATCAGCAGGGGCGCGATTTCGGTCTTCATCGGCATGTTGCCGGCGATGAACACCACCGAGCCGTACTCGCCGACGGCTCGTGCGAACGCCAGGCTGACGCCAGAGATCAGCGACGGCGCGATGGCCGGCAGCACCACGAAGACCGCCCGCTGCCACGAGTTCGCGCCCAGCGTCTGGGCCGCCTCCTCGACCTCGCGGTCGATGTCTTGCAGCACCGGCTGGATGGCGCGCACCACGAACGGCAGGCCGATGAACAGCAGCGCGATGAAGATCCCGAGCGGCGAATAGGCCGTCTTGATCCCCACCTTCGCGAACAGCTCGCCCAGCGGCCCGTTCGGCGCATAGATCGTGGTCAGCGCGATGCCCGCGACCGCGGTCGGCAGCGCGAACGGCAGGTCGACCAGCGCGTCCAGCAGCCTTCGCCCTGGAAACTCATAGCGGGTCAGCGTCCAGGCCAGCAGCAGGCCCAGCGGCGCATTGACCAGGGCGGCGATCGCCGAGAGCCCGAAGCTGAGCTTCAGGGCCGCCGCCACCCGGTCCTCGGTCAAGGCATGCCAGATGCCGCCGAGGCCCAGCTCCAGCGGACGGATCGCCAGCGCCGTCAACGGCAGGATGACGATCAGCCCGAGGTAGGCCAGCGTGATGCCCATCGCCAGCGGGAAGCCCGGCAGGATCGAGGGCTCCACCCAACGCGAAAGGCGCCGTCTCGCGACAGCGCCCCCGCCGATGGGAGTGGGAAGGGTCTGGTCGATCACGTGGGCTTATAGATCTTGTCGAAGACGCCGCCGTCGGCGAAGTGCGTGGCTTGCGCCTTCTTCCAGCCGCCGAAGGTGTCGTCGATGGTCACCAGCGGGATCTGCTTGAAGTTGGCCGCATACTTGGCCGCCGCCGCCGCATTGCGCGGCCGGTAGAAGTTCTTCGCGATGATGTCCTGGGCCAGCGGGCTGTAGAGGAAGTTCAGGTAGCCCTCGGCCAGGGTGCGGGTCTTGTGGCGGTCGACGTTCTTGTCCACCAGCGCCACCGGCGGCTCGGCCAGGATCGAGAGCGACGGGTATACGATGTCGAAGTTCGGCCCGAACTCGTCGATCGTCAGGTGCGCCTCATTCTCCCAGGAGAGCAGCACGTCGCCCAGCCGGCGCTGCGCGAAGGTGGTGGTCGAGCCCCGCGCGCCGGTGTCGAGCACCGGGACGTTCTTGTAGAGCCTCTCGACATAGGCCTGCGCCGCGGCCGGTCCGCCGTTCTTGAGGCCATAGGCCCAGGCCGCCAGATAGGCCCAGCGCGCACCGCCCGAGGTCTTCGGGTTCGGCGTGATCACGCCGACGCCCGGCTTCAGGAGGTCCGGCCAGTCGCGGATCTTCCAGGGATTGCCCTTGCGCACCAGGAACACGATCGTCGAGGTGTAGGGCGTCGAGTTGTTCGGCAGGCGTGACTGCCAATTGGCCGGCAGCAGCTTGGCCCGCGCCGCGATCTCGTCGATGTCCGCCGCAAGCGCCAGGGTCACCACGTCGGCCTGGAGGCCGTCGATCACCGAGCGGGCCTGCTTGCCGGAGCCGCCGTGGCTCTGGTCGATCTTGATGACCTGCCCCGTCTTGCCCTTCCAGTAGTCGGCGTAGGCGGCGTTGATCTGCTTGTAGAGCTCGCGCGTCGGGTCGTAGCTGACGTTGAGCAGCGTCAGGGCCTTGTCCTGGGCGAGCGCAGGCCCGCCCAGGAAGGGAACCGCGGCCAGGCCGGCTGCGCTCGCGATCAGCCCACGGCGCGAAAGGTCGGAGTTGGTCATCGTCAGCTTTCCTAGGAGTGGATTAGAACGCGTACTGAGAGCGGAACGAGATCATGTTCACGTCCTCGCCGATATTGGCGCCGGCCGCGTTGAGCCGCTTCACGTCGGCCCATTGGTAGTCCAACAGGAAACGAACGACGCTGTTGGGGTACCAGTTCAGTCCCACTGTCGTGATCTTCTGCTCGCCGCCTCGGATGCCGCCGGCCGGAGCCGCCCGGCCAGAGACGCCCGCGTGGTCGTTGAGGTCCAGCACGCTGTAGCGCGCCGCGAGCTCCCAGGCGCCCCAGGTCCCCTTGCTGGCGCTGAAGGGCTTGGCCGGCCGGACGCCCACGAAGCCGCCGTTGGCGTTGGTCCAGGCATGGCGTTCGCCGGTGATCGTCCAGGCGCCTTGCAGGTACCAGCCCGAGAATGACGGATCGAAGGGCGAGACCGCCGGCGGAACCGCCTCGCGGTTGACGTCGACCTTGTACCACTCGCCGGCGGCATAGAGGTTGCGCCAGCTTGCGCCGCCTTCCAGGCCGTAGGCGGTCAGGCCGTCCGATGCGATCGCGCCGGTGTCCACCAGGCGAACGCCGCTCACTCGAAGCTCGGGACGCTCCTGCAGCCGCACGGCCCGTGTCGATATCGGGCCGGCCGTGGTGTCGGCGGGATTGAGGATGCCCTGGAGGTTGGCGCCGATGTGGACGTCATAGTCCGCGCCATGGATCGGGTTGAAGGCGATCCGCGTGGCGAAGCCGGACTGCTGGTCGAGTTCGGCGGTGGCCGGAACCCCGACCACCTTGCCGGTCAGCACGGCCGAAGCATACCAGCGCGCGCCGCGAGCGGTGCCGCCAACGCCGGTGCGGCCGTCGCCGGTGGCGAAGTTCCGCACGAGCTCGGCGACCGCCGCGCGCTCGAGGAACAGCCCCTCGGTGTTGCTGGTGGCGTCTTCCAGGCCGGACGGGGTGGCCCAGGCGCCGATGCGCAGGCGGACCGGCTCTTCCAGTCCGAAGGGCTTCCAGCCCGCATATTCCACATAGGCCTGGTTGAGGATCGCCGATTCCCCGCCAGAGCCGCCGAACTCACCCGTCAGGGCGAAATTCCAGTCCTTGAAGGCCGTGCCTTCGACGCCGAGGCGCGCCCGGCGGAAGTTGGTCCCGGAGCCCAGGTCGTTGGCGGCGGTCCGCGGGTCCTCGCTGTAGTGCGCCGCGTCGAACTGGACGAGCGAGCGGACCGCGAACTTGAAGTTCCCGTCGGCGGTCGTGATCGTCGGGCGGGCGTTGTTCAGCGTCACCGTGGGCTGGGCGTTCACCTGCTCGCGCACGGTCTGAACGTTGGCGCTGCTGGCCGTCTTCAGGTCGGCGATCTGGGCCTCCAGCTCTTCGTTGCGCTTCTCCAGCGCATCTAGGCGGGCGGCGAGCGACAAGGCCTGTTCCTGGCTGATGCCGCTGGAGGACGGATTGGCGGTGACGATCGGTTGGGCAAGCGCGGCGGGCGCGGCGCTGCAGAGCAGGCCAGCCAGGACGCCGGCGCGAGCCGTTCGGCGGATTTGTGCAGTTGAGATCATGTGGTCCCCTCGTTGGCTTTGAAGCTAGACGGCTTAATCCTATCTTTGGAGTAGGATTAAGCTGAGGGGACGGGCAGAAAAACTAACAGGTCGGTGAAAGCGCCCGGCCCCGGGCGCCAACAAGCCTCTCGCGACTAGCGAAACCTGCTGGCGCGCCCTAGGCGTCCGCGCAAATGCCTGCGCGGCGCCCGGCAACGCACTCGGGTGAAATCCTCGGTAGCGGGGCGGAGCCTACTCGGCCGCCAGCAACACTCGCCCGGCGGTGAAGGAGGTCTTCTCCGCCAATTCGGCCTTCGCCTCTTCGTACTCCGCGGAGAGGCGCGCGATCATTTCGGCGGCGGACGGGATGTCCTTCACCGCGCCGATGCCCTGGCCGCAGCCCCAGATGTCGCGCCACGCCTTGGCCTTGGAGTTGCCGCCTGAGCCGAAGTTCATTGCCGAGGCGTCCGAGGTCGGCAGGTTCGCCGGATCCAGCCCTGCGGCGATGATCGACGGCGTCAGATAGTTGCCGTGCACGCCGGTGAAGAGGTTTGTGTAGGTGATGTCCTCGCCCGTGGAGGCCACGATCATCGCCTGATAGGCCGGGTCGGCGTTGGCTTCCTTCGTGGCGATGAAGGCCGAGCCCACATAGGCCAGGTCCGCGCCCATCGCCTGGGCGCCCAGCACCGCGCGGCCGTGCGCGATGGAGCCCGAAAGAGCGATCGGGCCGTCGAACCATTCACGAAGGCCCTGGATCAGGGCGAACGGCGAAAGGTGCCCCGCGTGTCCGCCGGCGCCGGCCGCCACTGGGATCAGGCCGTCGGCCCCCTTCTCGATGGCCTTGCGGGCGAACTTGTCGTTGATCACGTCGTGCAGCACGGTCCCGCCATAGGAGTGCACCGCGGCGTTCACGTCTTCGCGCGCGCCCAGCGAGGTGATGACGATCGGCGCCTTCCACTTGGTGGTCGCCTCGACGTCGTGCTCCAGGCGGTCGCTGGACTTGTGGACGATGTGGTTCACCGCGAACGGCGCGGACGGCGCCTCGGGATGGTCGCGGTCCCAGGCAGCCAGCTCTTCCGTGATCCGGTGCAGCCATTCGTCCAGCATCGAGGCCGGCCGCGCGTTCAGCGCCGGGAACGAGCCCACGATCCCCGCCTTGCACTGGGCGATCACCAGGTCCGGGTTGGAGATGATGAACAGCGGGCTGCCGATCACCGGCAGGCGGAGGCGGTCACGGAGAACGGGCGGCAGAGCCATGGGCAACGGTCCTCAGGAGTGATAATTTACGACGTACATGCAAAAGCGGACGTCCGCAAGACCGGGGATGGTCAGGCCGTCGCCGCCGGAAATATCGGGAAGCGTTCCATCACCTGCACGATGTCGCAAGCCATGTCCTGCGGCCGCATCGAAGCGTCGGGGGTCTCCCCCAGTGTGCAATAGCC
>JBOHKZ010000285.1:0-15533 GCA_050729355.1 Phenylobacterium sp.
GTGTACATCAGGGTCCGCGTGGACGGCACAGCGATGGTGCCGGCAGTGACGATCAGGTGTTCGTTGAATTGATAGGATAGATTTCCGGCGACAACGACCTGCGCCGACAGGCCCTGCTGGGCATTACTTGTCCAGATGAAGATGTAATACCGGAAATTTGGATCGAACACCCAGCCCTTGAAGTTCATCGTGACCTTCTGGAACTGGAAATCCTCACGCAGATTGAGGGCGCTCGTGCGGCCGAAGCTGTCAGTGTAGGTCTTGTCGAGGTTCTCCTGGTTCAGGTAGCGGACATAGGTCGTCAGACCCCAGGCGAGTTCGCCCACGTCGCCGCGCGCCAACACCAGACCCTTCCCGAATTCGTACGTGCCCAACCCCGAAGCCGGCGGCGCCGTCGGCTCGCGGACCGGCACGGTGACGATAGGCGGCGCCGCCGTTGGGCTGGGCGTGGCGCCAAAGGCGCTTTCCAAGGCGCTCATGCGAGCGTCGAGCGCGCCCATCTGGCGCGTCAGGTCCTCTTTCTGACGGGCCAGGTCCGCTTTCATGGCCCGGATCTCGCCGAGCTGCTTCTCCACGTCCTGCTTCTGCGCGACGGTCGGCGCCGCCGGCTGCACCTGTGCGATCACGAGTTCCGGCGAGGTCTGGGCGTGGGCGAGGACCGGCCAGACCACGCCCAACAGCGCGAGCGTCCACCTGGGACCTGAGTGCCTCATTGATCTGCGCCCCTGCACTACCCCAGCGCGTCGAGGTTCTCCGGGCGCGGGTCAGCCCACGGTCCAGATTGGGGGGCCGTAGCGTGGGGACGCATCGGGTGAAGGCCCTAGAAGTGAAGCCGCAAAACCCGCCTATGGCCCAGGCCAGCGGTCTTCGACCAGCAATGGGCGAATAGGGCGCCTCGGCTTCCAAAGGGGGCGTCAGCAGCCGGAGGCGCCGGTCTCCGGTCTCGGGCTAGTGCGCCGCCGCCGACGGGCGGGTGCTTAGGCGGACGGCGACCAGTGCGCCTTCGCCGGGCAGTCGGGCGAGCCTCAGATGCGCGGGGTCGCCACGATCCGCCGCGAAGAGGTCCTCTTCCACCCCGGCGACGGTCATGAAATCGGCCGGCAAGGCGGGGTCGACGGGCATCACGACCTCCATGTCCAGGTCGTGCTTCGCCAGCGCGCGAATGAGTTGGCGGACCTTCATATCTCTATAACGGCAGGAAACGGGAAGAAGCACGGCGCCGAAGGCCGGCGACGCCGGGCCGGTTCAGGCGCCGGGCGCGATACCGAGCTTGCGAAGCGCGGCGATGGCCGCCTGGCCTCCGGTCTGGGCCGCACGCCGGCGCAGGACATCGGCCGCCATGGCGCGGAGTTCGGCCAGTCCGTCTTCAAGGTCGTAGGGAACAGGGGGGCGGGGTTTCTTCATGACGCGACCAGTTCGCAATAGGGCGGCCTGCCCCAAGCCCGTACAGCCGCCTCAAAAGATTGCAGGAACTCTCCTGCCGTTTCGTTCGGACGCGGACTGAAGTACGCGGCGGCGAACCCCGCAACCAGATTCAACAGAATGGAGAACAAGGGTATCCCGTGGCCGGGCGCGCAGAGCGTGGCGCTAGGCGCGAATTCGGCGGGTCTCATCCTCGATGGTCCGCGCCAGGGCCTCCGCTGGGTCGGTGACCTCCAGGTAGCCGAGGCCGGCTCGAATCCGGGTCGTGTCGGCGACCATCGGGATATTCAGGTCGAGGGCGTCCAGCGCCGCTCGCGTGGCGGCGGGGACAAGTTCGCGGTCCATCAGGCGGACCTCGCCCGGCCAGTCCAGGGCGGCGGCGAAGCGGTTGGCCCACTGGGCGTGGTCCGGCGCCTCCGGCGGTCCGAGATTGTAGACGCCGCTGGCCGTCGGGTGGGTCGCCGCCAGCGCCAGGCCTGCAGCGACATCGTCCACATAGCCGTAGCCGGTGCGCCAGGCCGCCCACTGGGCGTCGATGTCGATCGCCTCGGCCCTGGCCAGCATCGGGCGGATCGCCCAGCCGAAGCGGCGCTGGCGGTCGCCGGGGCCATAGACCATCGGCAGGCGCAGGACGACGCCGGGCAGGCCCGGCTGATCGAGGACGCAGCGCTCGATCGGAATCTTGTCGTAGTCGTCCATCCAGGCGTCGGGGGCGCCGTCCGCTCGGCGCGGATCGGTGCGGTACGGGTAGAGATTGCGCCGCAGCGGTGCGGCTTCATCCGGCGGGACGCCCGGATCCTCCACCGGTTCGCGACGGTGCAGGGCGCCGTACTGCCGGTAGACGTCGGCGGAACTCGCCAGCACATAGCGCCCGACCCGGCCGGCCAGCCCCTCGATCAGCGGCTCGGTGGTCGCCAGCGTCATGGCCAGGAGGTCGATGACAGCATCGGCGCCGGCCGCCGCGTCGGCCACCGCCTGCGGATCGCCGCGGTCGAGGCTGAGGGCGTGGACGCCGGGGCGCCGATCCGGCTGGGCCCGGCGCGCGACGGCGACCACCTCGTGGCCCTGGTCGGCCAGCGTACGCACCAGGGGCGGGCCGATGAAGCCGGTCGCGCCGATCACCATGACCTTCATCGCATTCCCGCCGCGCTTGAGGTTTCCCGCGGACGGCCGCATCGTCCGGGCGAGCTAGAGAACAACATCGTCCGGGGGGACGCCATGCTGCGCAATTGGGGCTTCTTCATCCTGGGCTGGGTGCTGATCCTGGGCGGGGGCTGGCTGGCGCATGCGGTCCAGACCACCGAGGGCGTGACCATCCAGGACGTGCGGGTCCCCGGCGAGGGCATCGAGCAGTCGGGCCTGCTCTATGTGCCGCGCGGCGCGACGGCGGCGCATCCCGCGCCGGCCGTGCTGTCCAGCCACGGCTACATCAACACCCGCGAGATGCAGAGCCCGTTCGCCATCGAGCTGTCGCGGCGCGGCTATGTCGTGCTGGCGATGGACATGGCGGGCCACGGCTATTCGCAAGGGGCGGTTGGCCAGCAGAAGGACCTCGGGGGCGTCGCGGCGCTGCGCTTCCTGCAGAGCCAGCCCTTCGTCGACAAGGCGCAGATCGGGCTCGAGGGGCACTCCATGGGCGGCGTGCCGGTGATGTCGGCGGCGGCCGCGCAGCCTGACGGCTACAAGTCCATCGTGCTGGAGGGCTCGACCCCCGGCTTCCTGGGGGCGGCCAGCCCGCCCAACGCGCGCAACCTCGCCGTGGTGTTCGGCCAGTTCGACGAGTTCGCGCCGCTGATGTGGGGCGTGCCGAAGGGCTCGCTGATCTCCCAGTCGAAGAAACTGGAGCGGGTGTTCGGGCTCGATACGCCGGTCTCGGTCGGCAAGATCTACGGCGCGATCCCCGACGGCACGGCCAGGGTGCTTGAGAATCCGCCCGTCACCCACCCGTGGGAGCACTTCTCCAGGGCAGGCGTCGGCGGGGCGGTGGACTGGTTCCAGAAAACCCTGCCGGGCGCGGCCTCGCCCAAGGCGCCGGCCGACCAGATCTGGCTCTGGAAGGAGATCGGCACGGGGGTCGCGTTCGCGGGGTTCGTCCTCCTGCTGATGGGGACCTTCGAGGTGCTGATTTCGCTGCCGATGTTCGCGGGCGTGGCGCATCCGGCCGAGCCCACAGCGGAGCGGCGGGGCGGCAAGTGGTGGCTGGCGGCCCTGCTGACCGCGGCGGTCCCGGCGATCACCTTCTATCCGCTGATGAAGGCCGGCGCGGTCTTCTTCCCGATGCAGCTCTTCCCGCAGTACGTCCAGAACCAGCTCCTGGTCTGGGCGCTGGGCAACGCGCTGATCACGCTGCTGCTGAGCTTCGTGCTGCGGGGCGGCAAGCCGGTGTTCACCACCCGCTGGCTGGGCTCGGCGGCGATCGCGGTGCTGACGGTCGGCGTCGGCTACCTGGCGCTGGTGCTGATCGACGCGCTGTGGAAGGTCGATTTCCGCTTCTGGGTGCTGGGGCTGAAGCCGCTCGACACGCGCCACGCGGTGATGGCGATCCCCTATTTCGTGCTCTGGGCGGTGTTCTTCCTGGTGGCGCTCCGGGCTCTGGCCGCCAATCTGGCGGTGAAGGGCGAGGGCTTCTGGATGCAGCTTTCGCTCTGGAAGATCACCATGGCGCTGGGGTTCGGCGTCCTGCTGGTGGTGCAGTACGCGACGCTCTTCCAGACCGGTCTGCTCGCCACGCCTGAGGAGCCGCTGAACACCATCGTGGCGATCCAGTTCGTGCCGCTGCTGGCGACGGTGGGCGTCATCGCGGCGCTGACCTACCGGCGGACCAACTCCTATGTCCCCGGCGCTCTGATCTGCGCCCTGCTGCTGAGCTGGTACGTCACGGCAGGGACGGCCACCCACTGGTATCCGGGCTTCAAGCTGCCGCAACCGGCGGCTTCGCGGTCGAAGTAGGCGGCGGACTGGGCTAAGCCCTCGGGGATGTCCGAGACGACCGCCGCCCCGAACGGCTGGGCCGACCTGCTGGCCGACGGCCGGCTGCCGCGCTTTGCGCTGATCTGCCTGGGCGTCTGGCTGAACGCCGCCGACAGCCTGGTGACCGCCACCATCATGCCGAGCGTCGGGGCGGACCTGGGCGGCTACGCCTATTTCAGCTGGGCGACGGCGGGGTTCCTGGTGGGCGCGATCCTGGCCGGCGCCAGCGCGGGGCGGCTGTCGGAGATGTTCGGCCTGAAGGCGGCGACGGCGGTGGCCGGGGTGATCATGGCGGGCGGCTGCGTGATGAGTGCGCTCGCCCCCGACATCGGGACCTTCCTCGTCGGGCGGCTGATCCAGGGGCTGGGCAGCGGCTGGATCTCCGGCTTCGCCATGGTGGCCATCGCGCTGCTGTTCCCCGAGCGGCACCTGGCCAGGGTGTTCGCGGCGGTGACCTTCATCTGGGGCGTCGCCACGCTGCTGGGGCCGCTGTTCGGCGGGCTGGTGCTGCAGGGCGGCGACTGGCGCGACGTCTTCTGGCTGTTCGCGCTGCAGGCCGCCGTGTTCAGCGCCGCGGCGCCCTTCCTGCTGGGGAGCGCGGTGAAGGCGTCCGGCGGGCCGGGCATCCCGTGGCTGCAGCTCGGCGTGCTGGGCGTCGGCGTCGCGGCCATCGCCGTGGCCGACCTGCTGAACGGGCCGGTGCTTTCCATCGGCATGGTGGTCGCCGGGCTGGGGGTGCTGGCCCTGGTGTTCTGGATCGACCATCGGGCGAAGGTGCGCCTGCTGCCGCATCGGGCGGGCGACCTGACCACGATCATCGGTTCCGGCTATTTCGCGATGTTCGCGCTCACCGCCGCGTCGATGGGGTTCGCGATCTATGGTCCGGCGATCCTGCAGCAGCTTCGCGGGTTCAGCCCGCTCTGGGCCGGCTACGCCATCGGCGCGGAGTCGCTGGCCTGGACCGTCGCGGGGATGGCGGTGGCCCACGTCACCGGGGTCTGGGATGCGCGCTGGACGCGGTTCGGCGCGTTGCTGCTGATCGCCAGCCTGCTGATCCTGGCGGCGACCATGGCCGACGGACCGATCGTCGTGGTGCTGATCGGCGGCGCGTTCCTGGGCGCGGCGTTCGGGTTCTCCTGGGCCTTCATGAGCCGGCGCCTGCTGGCCGCGCTCTCCGACGAGGACCGCGCCATCGGTTCGTCGGCGATCAGCGCCGTGCGCCAGACCGGCGCGGCGGCCGGTGCGGCGATCTCCGGCGTCGCGGCGAACCTGGCGGGGTTCTCGGAGGGCCTGACCGTCGCCAGCGCCCGCTCGGCCTCGTTCTGGGTGTTCGCCTCGGTGATCCCGCTGGCGCTGCTGGGGACCTGGGCGAGCTTCCGGCTCACCGGCTCGGCGGAGAAGGCGTAAGGATTGCGCATGGATATCCGCGTGCTTGCGCCCGGCGACGAGGACCTGCTGGTCCGCGCGGTGGCGATGATCGAGGAGGCCGAGCTGACGCCGGCGCGCGCCGCCGAGCACCTGGCGGACCCGACGCTGGTGGCCGTGGCGGCGGTCGAGGCGGGCGCGCCGGTCGGTTTCATCTACGGCTATGCGCTGGCCCGCTTCGAGCACACGGACCTCTTCATCTACTCCGTCGACGTCGAGGAGGCGCATTGGCGGCGCGGGATCGGCCGGGCGATGATGGACCGGCTGAAGGCGCTGGTCCGCGAGCGCGGCTGGGCGGGGATGTACGTCTTCACCAACGCCGGCAACGCCGCGGCCATGCGGCTCTACGAAAGCGCCGGGGGCGTGCGCCCCAACCCCGACGACGTGATGTTCGACTTCTACGACTAGGTCCTCAGACCAGTTGCATTTACGAACCAGTCGAGCGAATGATCTGAGCCGCAGCACGAAGGAAGCGCGGACATGATCACCGTATTTGGCGAAGGCAGGGGGTTCCGGGTCGTCTGGCTGCTGGAGGAGATGGGGCTTCCGTACCGGCTGAGGCCGGTGGACCTGCTGGCCGGCGTCGAGGACGACGCGGAGTTCCTGGCCATCAACCCCGCCGGGTTCATTCCGGCGATCCAGGACGGGGATGTCGTCATGGTCGAGTCGATCGCGATCATGGAGTACCTGATGGCCCGCTACGGGCCGACGCCGCTGGCTCCCGGCCCGCAGGATCCCGCCTTCCCGGCGTACCAGCAGTTCCTGCACCTGGGCGAAGCCGGCCTTGCTGCCTCAGTCTATTTCGTCAACGGCGCGCGCAATATTGCGCCCGAGGCCGAGCGGGATAACTGGAGCGCTCGCCAGGCGCTGTACGTCTACAAGACCCGGCTGACCCTGGTGACGCGGCGCCTGGCGCACACGCCCTATCTCGCGGGCGACGCCTTCACGGCCGCCGACATCTCGGTGACCTACGCCCTGCAATTGGCCCAGAGGACCGGCAGCGCTGAGCTCGGCGAGGCGGAGCAGGCCTATGTCGCCCGCACCACTGGGCGCGAGGCCTACAAGCGGGCCATGGAGACCTGTCAGGCCACCAAGGCATGGGCCGCCAGGGCGGCGGCTCGCTGACCCGGTCGGCCCCGATTAGGCGGCGGAGCGGAGGTTAGGGGTGGGGGCTACGGCTGAGGGGCCATGTAGACGAAGGCTTCGAGGCCGGAGCGCAGGCGGATGCTGATGCGCTCGTAGCCGTCGACTTCGTAGTCGTCGGCGGCGGCGAGGTCCGCAGGGGTGATCTCGAAGACCGTGCCTTCGACTTCGTCGGCCGGGTCGTCGCTGAGGACGAGGTTGGTGTGGATGTTCGCGCCGCTGATGGCGATCACCTCGGGATCGGTGATCTCCATGGGCTCCAGCCGGTAGCCCACCATGGCGTCGGGCGTCCCATGCAGCGGCCGGCCGAAGGTCGAGAGCTGGACGCGCTCGAGCTGCAGCGTGCCGTAGGAGAACAGCCGAATGGTCGGCTGGGAGCCCACCGCCCTAGAGCTGGTCCAGGCCGTAGGCGGCGTGCAGGGCGCGGACGGCGAGCTCGGTGTAGGCGGCGTCGATCAGCACGCTGATCTTGATCTCGGAGGTGGAGATCACCTGGATGTTGACGCCCTTTTCGGCCAGCGCGCCGAACATGGTCTTGGCGACGCCGGTGTGGCTGCGCATCCCGACCCCGATCACCGAGACCTTGGCGACGTCCTCGTTCACGGCCACGTCGTCGAAGCCGATCTGGGCCTGGGCGGCGCGGACGATCTCGACGGCGCGCTGGGCGTCGCGCTTGCCGACGGTGAATTCCATGTTGGCGGTGTCGGCGGTGCGCGCGTGGCTCTGCACGATCATGTCGACATTGACGTTGGCGTCGCTGAGGCGCCCGAAGATCTCCGACGACACGCCCGGATGGTCGGGCAGGCCGAAGAGGCTGATCTTCGCCTCGTCGCGGCTGTAGGCCACGCCGCTCACGATCCGCTTTTCCATGATCTCTTCCTCGTCGCACACGATGGTGCCCTGGCCCGGCGCTTCGCCCGGCTCAACGAAACTCGACAGCACCCGCACCGGCACGCCCTGCGACATCGCAAGCTCGACCGAACGGGTCTGCAGCACCTTGGCCCCCAGCGAGGCCATTTCCAGCATTTCTTCGTAGGAGATTTTCGAGAGCCGCCGGGCCTTGGCCTCGATCCGCGGGTCGGTGGTGTAGACCCCGTCCACGTCGGTGTAGATGTCGCAGCGCACGGCCTTCACGGCGGCGGCGATGGCGACGGCGCTGGTATCCGAGCCGCCCCGGCCCAGCGTGGCGATGCGGCCGTCGCGCGTCACGCCCTGGAAGCCCGCGATCACCGCGACCTCGCCGGCGTCCATGGCGGCGATCAGCTTATCGGGCTCGACGTCGTCGATGCGGGCGCGGCCGTGGGCGTCGTCGGCGATGATCGGGATCTGCCAGCCCATCCAGGAGCGCGCGGGCAGGCCCATGTTGCGCAGCGTCATGGCCAGCAGGCCCGCGGTCACCTGCTCGCCCGAGGCCACCACCACGTCGTATTCGTCGTCGGAGGGCGTCAGCCCTTGCGCCGCCGCGCCGGAACCGTCGGTCCAGGCGACCAGCTCATTGGTCTTGCCGGCCATGGCCGAGACCACCACGGCGACGCGGTGGCCCGCCTGCACCTCGGCGTTCACCAGCCGGGCGACGCGGCGGATGCGTTCCAGGTCGGCCACGGACGTGCCGCCGAATTTCATCACCAGCCGGGACATGAGGGGTCGGGTCGTTCCTGTAGCTGCGCCGCCGAGGGCGGAGCCTTCTAGCGGCGGCGCGGTTGGCCTGCAACGCCCTGAAGCCTTCGTTTCGCCGTCCGGGCAGGCTATGGGAGGGCATGACTTCGCAAGTGCAAGCGCGTTCGAGCATCGATCCTGCCGAGGTCGAGCGGTTCTCGCGGATCGCCGCCGAATGGTGGGACCCGAAGGGCAAGTTCGCGCCCCTTCACAAGTTCAACCCGGTCAGGCTGGGCTTCATCCGCGACCAGGCGCTCTACCGCTTCGGGCGCGATCCGAAGGCGCGCCGGCCGTTCGAGGGCCTGCGGCTGCTGGACATCGGTTGCGGCGGCGGCCTGCTCTGCGAGCCGATGAGCCGGCTGGGCTTCCATGTGGTCGGCGTCGACGCCTCGGAGCGCAACATCGGAACGGCCTCGGCCCACGCCGCCGAGCAGGGCCTGACCATCGACTATCGGGCTTCGACCGCCGAGGCGCTGGTCGAGGCCGGCGAGCCCGCCTTCGACCTGATCCTCAACATGGAAGTCATCGAGCACGTCGCCGATCCGGGCGAGTTCCTGCGCTCCTGCGCCCAGCTGCTGGCGCCCGGCGGCCTGATGATCGTGGCGACCCTCAACCGCACCCTGAAGGCCTTCGCGCTGGCCAAGGTCGGGGCGGAGTATGTGCTGCGCTGGCTGCCGGCCGGCACCCACGACTGGTCGAAATTCCTGAAGCCGGAGGAGCTGCGCGGCTTTCTGGCGCAGGAGCCGCTGGCCGTCGATGGCCCATATGGGGTGGCGTTCGATCCGCTGAGCGGCCGGTGGTCGCAAAGCCACGATGTGGACGTGAACTACATGATGACGGTCGCCCGCAACGCGGCCTAAGACAAGCAGCGCTCCGAGGGACGGAGTAGAGGATCACGAATGCCTTCGTTACGCGTGCTGGGTCACGCCTTCCGGGCCTGGCGGCGCAACCTGCAATGGTCGAAGCACGAGCCTGAGACGCCTTATCTCGCCGACCTCCTGTCGGGCGCGCCCGTATGCCTGCACGTGGGCGCCAGCGACGGGCGCCATTCCTATGTGATGACCCAGGTGGCGCCCAAGGCCCGCATCTTCGCCTTCGAGCCCTCGGCCTTTTCCTATGACGTGCTGAAGACCACCATCGCCTGGCACCGCATCGGCGACCGGGTGACGCCGATCCACGCCGCGGTCGGCGACGCGCCGGGCGAGCTGCTGCTGGTGACGCCGCGCAAGATGTCCGGCCGGATGGGCCGCGCCTACGCCTATGTCTCCGAGACCGCGCCGAACGGTCCCGCCCGGCCGGACCTGCAGGACCAGGGTTCCGAGCTTCAGAAGACCCCGGTGGTGACCCTCGACGGGTTCTGCGCCGAACGCGGCGTCGACCGCGTGGACTTCATCCGCATGGACATCGAAGGCGCCGAGCAGAAGGCGCTGGAAGGCGCTCTCGGCATCCTTGACCGCGACCGCCCGCATGTCCTGCTGGAGATCCATCCGGTGATGCTGAATGCGCGCTTCGGCGGCTCGGCCGAGGCTGTGGTCGATATCTTCCAGAGCCGCGGCTACCGGATGTTCGCGCTGAACGGCGACCGGCTGGAGGAGCGCACCACGGTGGTCGATGACCTGCCCTGGAAGGACTACTTCTTCATCCACCCCGCCCGCGCCGCCCGCCTGCCGGACGGGGTGTTCAAGGCCCGGATGGCGGCTTAGCGCCGAACTCAATACCGCTCATTCCCGCGACCGCGGGGACCCAGGCTTTTTGGTGTTTTGGCTTGATGGGGCGTGGCGCCTGGAGCGCAGCTTACGAAAAACACCTGGGTCCCGCTTTCGCGGGGATGAGCGGATTGGAGGGGCGTGGCCCCTAGCCCTCGAAGTAGTTCGCCTCCACGTCGGCGATGAGGCCGGGCTCCTTCGGCGACCAGCCCAGCACGGCGCGGGTGCGGTCGCTGGAGGCGGCGACGTCCATGGATGCGAACCGGACGAAGAAGCCGAAGTGGGCGGCCGCCTCCTCGGGGGACTTGGACACGACCGGGACGTTCAGGCGTCGCCCGATGGCCTCGGCGATCTCCTTGAACGGCACGCCTTGCTCCGCGATCGCGTGATAGGGGCCGTCCAGCGCGCCATGCTCCAGAGCCAGCCGATAGACCCGCGCGGCGTCGAGCCGGTGCACCGCGGGCCAGCGATTGAGCCCCTCGCCGACATAGGCCGAGACGCCGGTTTGGCGCGCGAGGGCGATAAGCTGTGGAACGAAGCCGTGGTCGCCGCGGCCGTGCACCGACGGCGAGAGACGGACGGGGGCGGCGCGGACGCCTCGGGCCGTCAGCGCGTCGGCGGCGGCCTCCGAGGCCCTGGGATATTCCGGCGAGGGGGCCGCGTGGCCATCGGCCTCGGTGGCGAGCCGGCCTGGCGCGATCAGGGCGAGACCTGAGCTGACCAGCAGGGGCCGTTCGGAGCCTTCCAGCGCGCCGCCGAGCGTCTCGATGGCCAGCCGGTCCTCGGCGCTGTTCTGGGCGAACTTTGAGAAGTCGTGGTTGAACGCGGTATGGATCACGCCGTCGGTCTGGGCGGCGCCCTTCCGCAGGCTGTCGAGGTCTTCCAGCGACCCGCGCAACACGCCCGCGCCGACGCCTTCCAGCGCCGCCGCGCCGGCGTGGGACCGCGCGAGGCCGAGCACCTCATGACCGGCGGCGAGCAGTTCCTGGACAACCGCGAACCCGACCCATCCCGTAGCTCCGGTGACAAACACACGCATGAAAAGAACCTCCGAACCTTGATCGAAGGCCAGTGTCGGCCCAAGCTCTATCCTGTTAAAGTAGTGATCGTATCGGGGTATAAAGGCTAACAGGATGAGCGCAGCTCCGTCGCCCGAGAACCGCTTCGGCGCTTACCTCAAGGACCGCCGGGCCCGGCTCGACCCGGCGTCGTTCGGCCTCTCGGGGTCGCGCCGGCGCACGCCGGGCCTGCGCCGCGAAGAGGTCGCCCAGCGGGCCAACATCAGCGCGACCTGGTACACCTGGCTGGAACAGGGGCGGGGCGGCGCCGCCTCGGCCGACGTGCTGGAGCGTATCGCGCGGGCACTGATGCTTACCGACGTCGAGCGCGAGCATCTGTTCCTCCTGGGCCTCGGCCGGCTGCCGGACGTCCGCTACCGATCGACCGACGGGGTGAGCCCGCGCCTGCAGCGGGTGCTCGATGCGCTCGAGGTCAGCCCGGCCATCGTCAAGACGCCCACCTGGGACGTCGTCGCCTGGAACCGCGCGGCGGCCGCCGTGCTGACCGACTACGCGGCCCTGGCGCCCGACCAGCGCAACATCCTGCGGATGATGTTCCTGGATTCCCGGGTGCGCGCCGCCCAGTTCGACTGGGAGCATGTCGCGCGCTTCGTGGTCGCCGCATTCCGGGCCGACGCCGCGCGGGCCGGCGCGGGCGACGAGGTGACCAAACTGGTGGAAGAACTCTCCCGCCAGAGCCCCGAGTTCGAAGCCATGTGGCGCGACAACGACGTCCGCACCTACGGCGACGGGATCAAGCGGCTGCGCCACCCGATCGCCGGGCCGGTCGCCTTCGAGTACTCGGCGTTCGCGGTCGACGGCCGGCCGGACCTGGCGATGGTGGTCTACAATCCGGCGACCCCGGCCGACGCCGACCGGGTCAGGGCGCTGATCGGATCGGCGCCGGCGGGCGTTTCAGAATAGGGTCCCTGCGCCTACCGATGCGCGACCCCCGCCAGGACGACCAGGACCGCCATCGCGGCCATCGCCAGCACCTGGACCGTGAAGAACGAGAAGCGCACGCCGATCGTCGCGTTGGTTTCCGGCAGCGCCATGTGGATGGATGTCTGCACGACCCGAGCGGCCACCGTGGCCACCGCAAGCGAACCCATGTGCGGCGGGGCCAGGTTGGCGACCTCGGCGCACAGGATGATCGCGGCGAACACGGGGAGGTTCTCTATGCAGTTGGCGTGGGCGCGCACCGCGCGACGGTAGGCCGGGCTGCCATGCGGCGTGTCGCCCGGAAAGCTCCTGAGCTCGGCCCGGCCCGAAAGGATGAGCGACCAACGGTAGACGCCCACGCCCACGAGCAGCACCAGCAAGGTCCAGCCGGCAAAGGCCAGCAGCATCCAAAGGGAAAGGGTCATGGCTCAGCTCCACACGTTCATTGGCGTGAAGCGTGCGCCGGGCGTCGCCCTCCCCAAATGATCGAGCGGCCGGAACTCTTGATCGAAGCGCCGAGCTTTGTTCGCTACGCGACGGCCAGCTTTCGCCACGCAGCCGGCGGGTGTCCGCATTCGCGACGGAATGCGCGGCTGAACGCAGCCTCGGACTCGTAGCCCACCTCAAACGCGATCTGGGCGACCGTCCGGCGGGTCTCCGCCAGGTAGTGCCGGGCCAGCTGCATCCGCCAGGCCGTCAGGTAGCGCATGGGCGGCTGGCCGGTGATGGCCGTGAAGCGGTCCGCGAAGGCCGAGCGGGACATGTTCACCTCCTGCGCCAGCGCCTCGGCGGTCCACGGCTCGCTCACCCTGGAGTGCAGCAAGGAGAGCGAGCGGCCGATCACGGGATCGCGCAGGCCGGCGAGCCATCCCGTCTGCTCGTCCGGCAGGCCGGCCAGGTAGCGGCGGACTGACTCGACGAAGAGCAGTTCCGACAGCTTCGCCAGGACGGTGGCCGCGCCGGGATCCCCGTCGCTCAACGTCTGGGCCGCGTAGGTGAAGGTCCGGCCGATCCAGTCGCCGCCGGGCAGGTCGGCGACGTCGATCTTCATCACCGCCGGCAGGCTCTCGAGCAGCGGGCGGAGCTGCGCGTTGCCGCCCATGAAGCCGCAGACGAGCCGCGTGCGCGTCCCGCCGCCGCCGTAGACGACCTTGGCCACCCCGTGGGCGTCGCCGGGCTGGATCAGCTTGTCGATGCCGACGGGCGGCGCGGTCGCGCCCGGCGTGCCGAACATGTGCAGGTCGTTGCGCGGCATCATGATCGCCTCGCCCGCGAACGCCTGGCATGGGGGCTCGTCCGGCAGGCGCAGTTCGAAGCCGCCCTCGATCACATAGTGAAACGCCACGACCTGAGCCGGCGGAGCCATGTACGGCCGGCAGGCCTCCGGCGACACCCGGCCGGCGATCCACCAGGGGTCGGTGAGCTCCGCGTCGATGAAGACGCCGCCGGAGAGGTCAACGATCCTGAGGACGTCCGAGAGCGCATCCATCGGCGGATTCGCGGCGGCTGCGGCGGAACAGTCAAGTCATTCGGCGGCCCGGTCATTCGGTCGCCGAGGCCCCGCCGCTAGACCGTCATCGCACCAAGCGGACGTCTCCCGCGTCCCACATGGAGTGACGAGCGATGACCTACCAATATTCATTCAAGGATCTGCTGGGACGCGCCGAACGCATCACCTGGCGGGTCGAAGACCTGATCAACGACGAAAAGCGCCTGGATTTCTCCAGGCCGTTCATGCCGGAGAACCTGGCCCGCGCAAGGGAACTGGTTTTCCTCACTCGCGACGAGCAGCTGAAGCTCAACCAGATCCGCGGCAACGCCTACCTCGGCATCTTCGGCATGGTCGAAGAGTTCATCCTGCCGTTCGTGCTCGATCACGCGCGGCCCTACATCAACGGCGAAGACTATCGCGCCCGCGCCTTCCTGGAGTTCGCCGCCGAGGAAGCCAAGCACATCCACCTGTTCCGGAGCTTCGCCCATGCGTTCCAGGACGGCTTCGGCACGCCTTGCGATGTGCTTGGTCCGCCGGAGGTCATCGCGGCCAACGTGCTGTCGCGCCCGCCGCTCGCGGTCGCCCTCTTGACCCTTCACATCGAGTGGATGACCCAGCGCCATTTCGAGGACAGCATCCGCGACGACGGCGATCTCGATCCCCAGTTCAAGAGCCTCCTGCTGCATCACTGGATGGAGGAGCACCAGCACGCCCAACTGGACGCGCTGATGGTCAAGAGCATCGCGGCCGGCATGAGCGAGGCGGAGATCCAGGCTGGAATTGACGGCTACCTGGCGCTGGGCGCCTTCCTGGACGAGGGACTGAAGCACCAGGTGCTGTTCGACCTCGTGGCGTTCGAGCGGGCGTCCGGCCGCAAGCTCGACGACGACGAGAGCGCGGCCTTCACCGAGGTCCAGCACCAGGCGAACCGCTGGACCTATATCGGCTCGGGCATGTCGCACCCGAAGTTCCTCGAAACGCTCGGCGAACTCAGTCCGAAAATGCGCGACGCGATAGAGGCCGCCTCCGCCTCCTTCTCCTGATGCCGCTCAGTTCGATCGGCGGAGTGTCGCCTGGTGCGTGGTCGCCACGTTCCGGGCCGACATTTTTGAACGCCGCTTAAGGGGATGCGCCCCGCCTCTTATGTAACGATGAATGTTTCAGTATCATTTTGGAAGTATCGTTCCCTCGTACGCGTGATTCGGACCATCTTTGGAGGTATCCGCGGAATGAATACGTGGCCGGTGATAGCCGCTGCCCTTGTGGCAGGCGCCATGGCGACAAGGGTTGCGGCTGAAGAGCCGGCCCAGCCGCCGATGAATGACTTCTACCAGGCGTTCTATGTCTGCGAGGGCTCGGCCTTCCTGATCGAATACGATTCAGACAAGCCCTCCACGGCGACCATGGTCACCAGCAACAACAACAAGCGCGTCGCGATGAAGCGGATCCCGGCGTCGACCGGCGTCCGGTTCTCGGGGTCCGCGGCCAGGTTCTGGACGGACGGCAAGGCCGTGACCGTGGAGGGCTCGGCGGCCGCCTTCAAGAACTGCAGGATGAAGGCTCGCTAGCCAGCGGACGTGGGTTTTGTTCCGGCCGCACTGGCCTTACGGATAGCGCATGACCAGCCGTGTCGCGTCATGCAGTTGCGGACAGCTCCGCCTCACCTTCGAGGGCGAGCCCGTTCGCATCTCCATCTGCCATTGCCTTGAATGCCAGAAG
>JBOHKZ010000286.1:0-4249 GCA_050729355.1 Phenylobacterium sp.
GCACCGCCCCGATGCGCGACGAGAACCAGCTGCACGCCGCCGTGGTCGAGCTCGTCACGCTGGACGACGCCGAGATCAAATATTCCACTGTCCAGAACTGGTATCCGGGCGACCCCGAGACCGGGAAGGGCGGCATCTACAACTTCGTCACCAAGCGCGCCGACTGCCGCGGCGACCGCTCCAAGGTCTCCTGGACCCAGGTCGAGACCGGCTCGTCGATCACCTGGAAGTACCCGTCCTGCATCCTGCGGGGCGAAGGCAGCTCCGGCGAGTTCTACTCGATCGCCATCACCAACGGCCGCCAGCAGGCCGACACCGGCACCAAGATGATCCACCTGGGCGCCAACACCCGCTCGCGGATCATCTCCAAGGGCATCAGCGCCGGGAAGTCGTCGAACACCTATCGCGGCCTGGTCTCGGCGCACCCGAAGGCCAAGGGCGCGCGCAACTTCACCCAGTGCGACAGCTTGCTGATCGGCAAGCAATGCGCCGCGCACACCGTGCCCTACATCGAGGCCCGCAATGGTCACGCGAAGTTCGAGCACGAGGCGACGACGACGCGCCTCTCGGAAGACCAGCTCTTCTACGTGATGCAGCGCGGCCTCTCGCAGGAGGAGGCGGTGCAGCTTCTGGTCAACGGCTTCGTCAAGGACGTGCTGCAGGAGCTGCCCATGGAATTCGCCGTGGAGGCCCAGAAGCTGGTGGCCATTTCCCTGGAGGGGAGCGTCGGATGAGCGGAAGAATCAACCCGAGCGAGACGTCCGCCCTGTCGTTGCGGGCCGCCTTCGAGGTCGAACGCGCCAAGCGCGACGCCGAGCGGCGCCAGCGAGAAGACGCCGAGCGCCAGCAGCAGGAAGCCGATCTGGCCCGCTCCGAGCAGCTCTACGACGCCCTGATCGGCGACCCGGCCTTCCTGAGCGCCCATGGCCTGACGGTCGATTGGCGGCGCTACACGGTCCTGCTGGAGAGCGCTGAATTCCGCATCCGCGCCTATTTCGAGGCGGGCGAGGCGGTCATCACGATTGGCGACAAGCGCAATGTGTCCGCGGCCGGTTCGCCGGCGCCGCGCAAGCGCGAGGTCGTGAACAGCGTAGCCGAGGCCCTGCGAGTTGTGGCCGAGTTCCTGGTCGACGAGATCCCATGATGCTGAATGTACAGAACCTCCACGCCAGCGTTGACGGCAAGGAGATCCTGAAAGGCCTGACGCTGGAGGTCCCCGCCGGCGAGGTGCACGCGATCATGGGGCCGAACGGCGCCGGCAAGTCGACGCTGTCCTATGTGCTGACCGGCCGCGACGGCTATGAGGTGACCGCCGGGTCGGCGACGCTCGACGGCGAGGACCTGCTGGCTCTGGCGCCCGACGAACGCGCCGCCCGCGGCGTCTTCCTGTCGTTCCAGTATCCGCTGGAGATCCCCGGCGTCCCGGCGCTGACCTTCATCCGCACCGCGCTCAACGCTCAGCGCAAGGCGCGCGGCGAGGCGGAGATCACCGCGCCGGAGTTCCTGAAGCTCGCCCGCGCCAAGTCGGCGGAGCTGAAGATCGACTTCGACATGCTGAAGCGCGCGCTCAACGTCGGGTTCTCAGGCGGTGAGAAGAAGCGGATGGAAATCCTTCAAATGGCGATGCTTTCGCCGCGCTTCCTCATCCTCGACGAGACCGACAGCGGCCTCGACATCGACGCGCTCAGGATTGTCTCGGACGGCGTCAATGCGCTGCGGTCGCCGGAGCGGGGCATGCTGGTGATCACCCACTACCAACGGCTGCTCGACTACATCAAACCCGACCGCGTCCACGTGCTGTCCGGCGGACGCATCGTCGCCTCGGGCGGGCCGGAACTGGCCCACGAGCTCGAGCGCGAAGGCTACGAACGCTACGAGAAGGCCGCTTGAGTCTCGCCACCGCCATACGCGACCGTGACGTCGCCGCCCTGCCAGGCAAGCGCGACGAGGATTGGCGCTGGACGGATCTGCGCGGGCTGATCCGCGTCCTGCCGGAGCCGTCGCAGTCCTTCGTCGGCGACGTGGGCGAAGGGCCGTTCGACGCGCTGGCCGACGACCGCCGTGTGCTGATCAACGGCGGCGACGCCCTGATCGAGCTTCCCGCCAACGCCAAGGCCACAGTCGCCTTGCGTTTCGTCTCGCGAGGCGCGGGCTCGCATGCCGGCGGCGTCACCATCACGCTGGGCGCCAATGCCCGGCTTCGGCTGCTGGAGAGCTACGAGAGCGACGCGGGTTCGGTCTCGCAGACCAGCCTGACGATCATGCTGGCTGAGGGCGCGGTCGTGGAACGGGTCGTCCTGGCCCAGGATCACGAAGACGCCGTTTCAGTCAGCCAGGCCGCGGTGCGTCTCGCCCCCAAAGCGGAGTACGGACAGACCGTCGTGAGCTCTGGCGCGCGTCGGCAACGACTGGAAACCCGCGTCGTCCACCCTGGCGGCCTCGCTGCCCTGCGCCTCGACGGCGTCTATCTGCTGGCCGGGAAGCGGCATTCCGATCAGACGACGGTCGTCACCCACGAAGGGGTCGACGGCACGACGGCCCAGCTCACCAAGGGCGTCGTCCGCGACCAGGCGCGTGGCGTCTTCCAGGGCCGCATCGTCGTCGCCGAGGGCGCGGACCGCACCGACGCCCGTATGGGCCATCACGCCCTGGTCCTCTCCGACCGCGCCGAGGTGGACGCCAAGCCGGAGCTGGAGATCTACGCCGACGACGTGGCCTGCGCCCACGGTAACACCGTGGGGGCGCTCGACGAGGACGCGCTCTTCTACGCCCGCCAGCGCGGCATGCCCGAAGCCGACGCCCGCGCGCTGCTGACCGAGGCCTTCATCGGCGAAGTCATCGACCGCATCTGGTTCGAAGGCGCCCGCGACGTGGTCCGCACCTGGGCGGCGGAAAGGCTGAGGGGCTGACCATGGCCTTCGACGCCGAAGCCATCCGCGCCGAATTCCCGATCCTGCAGCGGCAGGTCAACGGCAAGCCGCTGGTCTACCTCGACAGCGCCGCCTCGGCCCAGAAGCCGCGCGCCGTGATCGGGGCCATGACGCACGCCATGGAGCACAGCTACGCCAACGTGCACCGCGGCCTGCATACCCTGGCCAACGAGACCACCGAGGCCTACGAGGCCGCCCGCAAATCGGTGGCGCGCTTCATCGGCGCTGAGCCCACCGAGATCGTCTTCACCAAGGGCGGCACGGAAGCCATCAACCTGGTGGCGTCGGGCCTGGGCGCGTCGCTGATGGCCGGCGACGAGATCGTGCTTTCCGAGATGGAGCACCACGCCAACATCGTCCCCTGGCACTTCCTGCGCGAGCGGCTGGGCGCGGTCCTGAAGTTCACGCCGGTCACCGACGACGGGTGCCTGGACATCGAGGCGTTCCAGGCCCTGCTCACCGAGCGAACCAAGGTCGTGGCGCTGACCCACATGTCCAACGTCCTGGGCACCGTGAACCCGGTCGCCGAACTCGTCCGCATGGCGCACAACGCCGGCGCAGTGGTCCTGCTCGACGGCTGCCAGGCCATCGTCCACCAGCCGATCGACGTGAAAGCGCTGGACGTCGATTTCTACGTCTTCTCCGGCCACAAGCTCTATGGCCCGACCGGCATCGGCGCCCTCTATGGCAAGGCCGAGCGTCTGGCCGCGCTGCCGCCTTATCAGGGCGGCGGCGAGATGATCGGGCATGTGTCGCTCGAGGCCATCACCTACGCCGACCCGCCGCACCGGTTCGAGGCCGGCACGCCGCCGATCCTGGAAGCCATCGGGCTCGGCGCCGCGATCGAGTGGCTCTCCGGACTGGATCGCACCGCCGTCGCCGCGCACGAGGCCAGCCTCTATGACCATGTCCGCGAGCGCCTGGCCGGGGCCAACTGGCTGCGGGTGCTTGGCGAGGCGCCGGGCAAGGGCGCGATCCTGTCCTTCACCGTCGATGGCGCCCATGCGCACGACGTGGCCCAGATCCTCGACAAATACGGCGTGGCGGTGCGCGCCGGCACTCACTGCGCCGAGCCGCTCATGCGGCGTTTCGGGCTAACCTCAAGCGCACGGGCTTCCTTCGCCCTATATAACACCCACGATGAGGCCGACTCCTTTGTTGACGCCCTCATCAAGACACAGGCTTTTTTCGCGTGATGGACGACGCCGCTCCCCTGGATGTGAAGACCACGACCCCGATGTCGCAGGCGGAGCTCGATGTCTTGACCGACAAGCTGATCGAGCAGCTCAAGACGGTGTTCGATCCGGAGATCCCGGTCG
>JBOHKZ010000287.1:0-3946 GCA_050729355.1 Phenylobacterium sp.
AACTGGCGGTCTGCTGGCCGCCCACCACGATGTGGTCGTGGACGCCCAGGCCGAGCGCCTTGGCGGCCTCGACCACCTGCCGAGTCATGGCGATGTCCGCCGTGGACGGAGTCGGATCGCCGCCGGGGTGATTATGGCAGAGCAACATCGCCGAGGCGTGCAGCTCCAAAGCCCGACGCACGACCTCCCGGGGGTAGACAGGGGCGTGATCGACGGTTCCCTCCCACAGGGCTTCATCGCTGATGAGCCGGTTCTGTTTGTCGAGAAACAGCACGCGAAACTGCTCGCGCGGCGCACCGACCAGGGTGGCGCGCAGATAGGCGTCGACAGCGGCGGAAGAGCTCAGCACAGCGCGCACTCGGAGGGGACGTTCGAGTTGCCGGCGTGACAGTTCCTGGGCGAGCTTCACCCGGCCGGCGGCCTGGCCGCCGACGGTGCGCGCCAAGTCTGCCGCCGGCGCGCCGAGCACCTCCGGCAAGGACCCGAAAGCTTCGATCAGCGCCAGGGCGGCGGACTCATCGAGGCCACAGAGCAGCTCCAGGCAGCTGGCGTCGTCCAGGGTGATGGGACCGGGGGCCAGCAGGCGCGCTTCCAGATGGCGGCGACGGGACTGCGCCTCGGCGCGGGCGGCGGCGAGGGCTCGGGGACTCGGTTCGGCGAGGGAGACGGGGGAGGGCATGACGGTCGATCCGGGATGACGACCCCAAACCGGGGCCGCCCCGGCCCACCCTTCCTTTCCCCTCCAGGGGCGTTGCGGGCCCTCCCGCAGAAGGGGTCCGCCAAGACCAAGGGCTCGGCGGCAGGGGAAAACTTTCCCCTTCAAATCCGCCCCGAACAATCACGACGTCGGCTAGAGTCCCTAGACCTGACTTCCGGAGACCCTCGAATGAACCCCGTGCCACTGCCGCCTTGGTCCAACCCGGATGCTCAGGGCATCTCGTCCATCCCAGGCATGAAGCGCTTATCCTTCCAGCACCAGGGTCGTGATCTCGACGTGCGAGCGGCTTACGACGCTGAACACGCGGCTTGGCTGGTGGCGGTGAAGGAGGGTGATCGGTTCGTAGCGCCGCACGAAGCCTTCGCGGTGTCGAACGACAAGATCTACGACGCGAAGCGGCAGGGCGGGATGTTCGCCGAATTGCTCACCACTTCAATGGTGCTGATGAAGGACGCGGTGGAAGCGGGCAAGGTTGTCCTCATCGCGAAGGCCGGCGCGCCGACGGCCCTCAAGTGGAACATCTGACGGCAAAGCTCAAAACAGGCGCGGCCGTTCGCACTTGGAGTCGGCCACCAGCTGCTCGTCCGCGAATTCGCGATAGCAGCTGAGCCGTCGCTGATCGAGGCGCCAGCCGACGGCCTGCACGCCGGCCGAGAAGGCGGGCAGGACAAGGATCAGTCCAAGCCAGAGCGGCGTCGTCAGGAGCTTCGCCGGCTGCACGTGCCGCTAGACCGCATCGACGGATCGCTGCGGAGGGCGCGTTGATTCAACAAGCCGGCCGTGTGTTGCGCATCGGGCTCGGACAGCCCGACCTGCCGATCCTGCGCCAGGATCACAGGCTCCCCGGTCCACATTTCGAAGACGGTCCAGCCCTTCCCGTCTGGGCGAATGGCGAAGCGGGGTTTCTCTCGGTCCTCTGGCATTTGTCGATTTTGGCCCCACCTTGGCCGTTCGCCAAGCGACAAGTGTTCCGACTTCGTTCGCTTTCCCGGCGAGCCGGTTTGAAATCCGGCAGCCGCGGCGCCAGTTTGACGGATGACCAAGCACACCATTACCTCGGCGGGCGGCGGCCTCCACTACCTAGCCAGCCTCTGGTCCCGCCATACCTGGGAAGGCGAGATCACCTAGCGCTACACCATGCTGATGCAGGGCGCCGTCGATGGCGACGACATGCGCCCGTTCCGCGATCGTCAGCCGGTCTTCCTGAGACGTGACACTGCCGGTGTGAGGCTGGGTCCCCGGCAAGACCACGCGCCGCTTCTGGCCAGTCCACCAACGGGCCATCTTGCTTTTGACCCGCCGAAGCCGGTCGCGGCCTAGGCGCGGCGGCTCGCGACGGCATGTCCCATCTGGACCCGGAGTGGCGGACCTATTGTGTCTATTCCGGGCGACACCTGCCGCCGGATGCGATGGACGACGAGCATGTCATCCCGCTGTCCCTGGGCGGTGGCCGGAGCACCGTAATCAGGGCTTCGAAAGCGCTGAACAACCGGTTTGCTCGTGAGATCGACGCCAAGGTCGCGAACGATCCCTTGATCATGTTCGGCCGGCGCGACGCCAAGGCGAAGGGCCACAGCCGGAAGATGCCCATCCCCAGGTGGTGCGATGCGCGGCCTGGAGCGCCGGGCCCGCTAATGGGGAGCCTCGAGCGCATCAACATCGACTTTCCGTCGGGCGAACCGGCCCATTACTATGATCGCCGGCGCGGCCAGCCCATCCAGCAGGCGTCCTTCCCCACCGCCTTGATGGCGTCCCTGCGGTTGGAGTCCGAAGCTCGATTGTTGTTTTGCCTGAAGACCGTCCTCGGGGTGGGCTGGCGGGTGTTCGGGCCAAAGCTGCAGGAGGCGCTGTTCACGGACGCCGTGCGGGCGCGGCTCGGCGTCGAGAGCGTAAAGCCCTCAAACCAATTCAGCATGGGCTTTGCCGACCCCGGGACGCCAAGATCGGAGGAAGGCCGCGCCTACCTCACCCACCTAGAGCGTAATCTGGTCGAGCCCCTCCGCACGACGATGCTCGTTCGGGAAACCGAAACTCACCTGGAGTGGTCGGTGGCTTGCGTCGGTTACTTCGTGGGCCTGGTCATCCTGCCGCTGCGCGCGCGGCTGTTGCCGCCGACGGTCGGCGCCGGAGCGGGACTCTTCCTCCTGGCGGGTCGCGGCCGCCTCGCGCCGGAGGTTCGCCAGACGGTTCCGTGATTAGCACTTGCAGGCTGGCTACCCTCAATGACCCGGGGGCCGCTACATAAGGCCTCGGCGCCATGGCGTTCGGGGTTCGCGTCGCGGTCAGAATTCACCCCGCTGTGACCCCGATGCGCGAAGGGTTGTGACGTACAGCCTGGTATCCCGACGTTTGGCGGTCGAATTACTCAGTGAAATCAGCGAGGATGTGCTTACGCGATTCAAGGTACGCCCGCCCCATGTAACACGGTATTAAAAGCGCAGTGTGACATGGGAAATTCGCCATGGCCGATGCGATTGAAAAATACCTGGACCGCCATGGGCCGGCACTGTCCAGCGACGTCGCCGCCCACCTGGTGACCGACGCGGGAATGACCGCCGCCGCCGCCCGCAAACGCGTGCAGCGGGCGGACAACGTGCGGCGGCTCTCAGGGCTCACGTTTCCCCATCGCGCGCGCTTTCTCTATCTGCAGAAGGACTTCGGCTCCGATCGCTATTGGTCGAAGCTGGGCGAGGCGCTGATGGTGACGAATTCCGCCTACGGGTTCGCCGTCGCGGCGCTCCAGCAGCGCGACGGCATCGTCCCAGAGCGGCACTTTCCCATCGTCTGCGGCGCTCCGCTGCGGCAGAGCAAGCACCTAGCCCCAGAGACCCTGTTCGCGCGGCTCCGAGACGCAGGTCTCCTGATGCGGGTGAACGTGCCCGGCGTTGGGGATTGCATCGCCTTCCAGCAGGGCGATGGACGGTACGAGATGCGGGCCGAGGCGATGCGGGCGCGGTTGATCACCGAAGACGTCCTGCTGTTGGCGGTGAAGGACTGGGTGCGGAAGCTGGGGGTGGTCAGCTTCGGCAAGGTGGCGCTGCGGGACGAAGAGACGCCGCCCAAAGTCGGCACCTTCAGATGGGACCTCTCAGCGCCCTGCTATCTGGGGCCGCTTGTGCGGACCAATAAAGAAGGTGAGCGGAAGAACGGCTTCGTCGCCTGCGATGTCCACCTGGGCGAGCCTCTCACCGCAGCCGGCGCGGCGCCTTTCATTCGCAAATGCCAGAC
>JBOHKZ010000288.1:0-7068 GCA_050729355.1 Phenylobacterium sp.
TGGCGGCGGCGCAGCACGGCGCGGACCCGGGCCAGCAGTTCGCGCGGGTTGCAGGGCTTGGGCAGGTAGTCGTCGGCGCCGAGCTCCAGGCCGACGATGCGGTCGGTCTCCTCGCCCATGGCCGACAGCATGATGATGGCCGGGCCGTCTTGGGCCGACAGCCGCCGGCAGATGGCCAGGCCGTCCTCGCCGGGCAGCATGACGTCGAGCACGATCAGATCGACGGGGCCGCGCTCCAGCGCCTGCTCCATCTCCGATGCGTCGGCGGCGGTTTCGACCTTGTAGCCGTGCTTGCCCAGGAAGTCGGACACCACGTCTCGAATGCCGGGATCGTCGTCGACCATCAGGATGCGCGCGCCCGCGGTCGCCATGTCTAGCTCTTGCTCCATGTCCATGATGCTGGACGTGGTGCGTAACATCTGGATTTCGCGCCTGAAATCCCCAATCGACGCATCATTGGGCCAGGTTGTGGTCGGCGACGAACGGGTTGGTCTTCCGCTCCTGGCCGAAACTCGACATCGGACCGTGGCCGGGGACGAAGCGCACGTCGTCGCCGAGCGGCCAGAGCCGGGTGGTGATCGCCTCGACCAACTGGGCGTGGTTGCCGCGTGGGAAGTCGGTGCGGCCGATCGAGCCCTGGAACAGCACGTCGCCGACCTGGGCGAAACGCGCCTCGCGGTGGAAGAAGATCACGTGGCCAGGCGTGTGGCCGGGGCAGTGGTAGACCTCGAATTCCGTCTCGCCCAGCGTCACGCGGTCGCCGTCGTAGAGCCAGCGGTCAGGCGTGAAGCCGCGCGCTCCGGGCATGCCCCATTTGGCCGCCGAGGCCTCGATCTGGTCGATCCAGAAGGCGTCGTCGGGATGCGGCCCTTCGATCGGAACGCCTGTGGCCTCCTTCAGCGCCGCCGTGCCGCCGGCGTGGTCGAGGTGGCCGTGGGTGATCCAGATCTTCTCCAGCGTCAGGCCCTGGCTGTTCAGCGCTTCGAGCAGCCGCGGCGTTTCGCCGCCGGGGTCGATGATCGCCGCCTTCAGCGTCTTGGCGCACCACACGATGGTGCAGTTCTGCTGCAGGGGCGTCACCGGCGCGATCATGGCGCGGATCGGTAGCTGGGGCGGCGTTGGCGCGTTCATCTGGCTCATATGATCGGGGTTCGGCGCGCAAATTAAAAGCCCGGGGCGCAAACCCCGGGCTTTCAACGACGACGTGTCGCGGGAGATCAGCCGTGTCCGTCGCCGAGGCCTTTGGCGATGGCCTGCTCGGGACCCGGGCCCGCGCCCTGGTCATCGTCGATCTGCGGCAGACCCTGGCCGAGCCGCGAGTTGCGGTAGCCGTAGCCGGCGTAGATCAGCGCGCCGACCAGCAGGTAGACGATCAGGATCGTCGCGGGGATCGGGTCGCCGTTGACCGCCTTGGCGATCATGTCGGTGATCAGCGGCACGGCCATGACCAGCGCCATGACGATCCCGAGGATCGGCGTGACGATGCCGCCGGGCGCCGTGAACGGACGCTCTAGGTCGGGACGGGCTCGCCGAAGCCAGATCACGCTGACGCAGACGATGCCGAAGGCGGTGGCGGTGCCCAGGCTGACCAGGTCGCCGAGGATCTCGATCGGCAGCAGCGAGGCGGCGATGGCGATGATCGCGCCCAGCACGATGGTGCCGATCCAGGGGGTGCGGAAGCCCTCGTGCAGGGTCGAGAAGAACCGCGGCAGGAGGCCGTCGCGGGCCATGGCGTAGAACACCCGGCTCTGGCCGTAGGTGAGGATCAGCATCACCGAGGAGAGGCCGGCCACGGCGCCGACTTTGATCAGGATGGCGAACCAGGCGATGCCCATCTGGTCGACCGCAAGCGCGATCGGGGCGGCGACGCCCAGCTGGCGGAACGGCACCACGCCGGTCAGCACCGCGGCCACCAGCATGTAGATCCCCGTGCAGACGACCAACGAGCCGAGGATGCCGAGCGGGATGTCCTTCTTCGGGTTCTTGGCCTCGGCCGCGGCCGTGGAGACCGCCTCGAAGCCCACGTAGGCGAAGAAGATCACCGAGGCGGCGCGGAAGATGCCTGGCACGCCGTATTTGAACCCGCCCTCGTTGGCCGGGATGAACGGCGTCCAGTTGTGGATGTTGATGAAGCCGATGCCGAAGCCGATGAACAGCAGCAGCACGCCGACCTTGATGAATACGATGACGTTGTTCACCGAGGCGGATTCCGAGACGCCGACCACCAGGAGCGCGGTGACCAGCAGGATGCCCGCGCCGCCCAGGATGTTGGCGTGGCCGCCGGTGACGAAGGTCAGCAGGCCGTCGGAACCGGTCGTCGCCTGCACGAACGAGGTGGTGAACTCAGGCGGTATGACCAGCCCGAAGTTGGCCAGCAGGCTGACCACGTTGCCGGACCAGCCGGCGGCGACCGTCGAGGCCGCGACGCCGTACTCCAGCACCAGCAGCCAGCCCATCACCCAGGCGAACACCTCGCCCAGCGTCGTGTAGCTGTAGGTGTAGGCCGATCCGGCGACCGGCATGGTGGAGGCCAGTTCCGCGTAGCAGAGCCCTGCGAAGATGCAGGCGAAGAAGGCGACGACAAAGGACAGGATGACCGCCGGGCCCGCGAAGTTCGCCGCCGCATTGCCGGTCATGACGTAGATGCCGGCGCCGATGATGCAGCCGATGCCCAGCAGCACCAGGTTCATCGCGCCGAGCGTGCGCTTCAGCCGGTGGGTCTCCGATTCCCGTTGCACCTGTTCGATGGATTTTCGAAGAAAGAGCCTGTTCCCGCGTGGGGCGGCGTCCGCACTCATGAGATTATTCCCCTGGGCCGGCGACGGCGCCGGCCGATTTCTGCGCGAACAATAGGTCTGGCGGGGGAATTCACAACAAACTCCGCCGCGTGCGGCGAAAAGCATGCCCTGCGGCGCATTGCCCGCGCGGGCCCGCCCCGCTAGCGTGCCGGCAAAGCCCGATACAGGGCAATCGAGTCACGAGACGGGGAAAAGGCCGGAATGGCGAACGCTTCAGGAATTGGGCGCATCTTCTTGCGCAAATCGGTCGGGCAGATTCAGTCCGAGCACGAGCATGGCGAGCTGAAGCGCTCGCTGGGGGCCATCAACCTCATCCTGCTGGGCATCGGGTGCATCATCGGCACCGGGATCTTCGTCCTGACGGGCCGTGCGGCGGCCCAGTTCGCCGGCCCCGGTATCATGATCTCCTTCATCATCACCGGCACGCTCTGCGCCTTCGTGGCGCTCTGCTACGCCGAACTGGCGTCGGCCCTGCCGGTCTCGGGGTCCGCCTATTCCTACACCTACGCCTCGATGGGCGAGGGCGCGGCCTGGGTCATGGGCCTGCTGCTGGTCCTCGAGTACGGCCTGGCTGCCTCCACCGTCTCGGTCGGCTGGTCGGGCTATTTCGTCAGCCTGATGCATGACTTCGGGTGGGCGATACCACCTGAGTTCACCGCGGCCCCAGGGGTCGCGGTCAAGGATGCGTCCGGCGCGGTGATCGCGCACGGGGTCATGAACCTGCCGGCCTCGGCGATCATCGGTCTGGTCACCCTGCTGCTGATCCGCGGCGTCACGGAATCGGCGACGGTCAACAACATCATCGTGGCCATCAAGCTGACGGTGGTGGTGCTCTTCATCGCGATCGGCTCACAGTACGTGCACCCGGCGCAATGGTCGCCGCTGGTGCCGGCGCAGATCCCGGCCGTGCCGGAAGGCGTTCCGAACGACATCTGGCACCAGATCGGCCGCGCGCTGATGGCGGTGATCACCGGCGACAACTCCACCAAGTACGGCGTCGGCGGCGTCATCCACGCCGCGGCGGTGATCTTCTTCGCCTACCTCGGCTTCGAGGCGGTCTCAACGGCCGGCGCCGAGTCCCGCAATCCGGGCAAGGACATGCCGATCGGCATCCTGGGCGCGCTGATCATCTGCACCATCCTCTATATCCTGACCTGCGCGGTGCTGGTGGGCATCGTACCCTACGCCGAGCTCGACGTGCCGGCGCCGATCGCGCTGGCGGCCGACCGCATGCACTTGCCGTGGTTCGCCCTGCTGGTGAAGATCGGGGCCATCGCCGGCCTGTCTTCGGTGATGCTGGTGCTGCTCTACGGCCAGACGCGGATCTTCTACACCATGTCCCGCGACGGCCTGCTGCCGAGCGCGCTGTCGCTGGTGCACAAGAAGTTCCTGACCCCCTGGGTGAACACCATCCTGGTCGGCATCGCCGCCATGTGCGCGGCGGGCTTCCTGTCGCTGGACGCGCTGTCGGATCTCGCCAACGTCGGCTCGCTCGCCGCCTTCGCGCTGGTCTGCCTGACGGTGATCTATCTGCGCAAAAGCGAGCCTGACCTGGTGCGTCCGTTCCGCACGCCGCTCTTCCCGCTGGTGCCGATCCTGGGCGCCATCATGTGCGTCATCCTGCTGATGAGCCTGATGTCGAACACCGCGACGCGGCACTTCTTCCTGATCTACCTGGTCGCCGGCATCGCGGTCTATTTCGTCTACGGCATCCGCAAGTCGAAGCTGGGTCGCGGCATCGTGGTGACCGGCGGCGAGCCGGAGCCGTTCGTCGACCTGCCGCGCAAGGGCGACCTGGACGCGTAGCAGCGGGCGGCGGCGCGCTTTAGGAGGCGCGCATGCTGCCGATCCATGAGGCTCTACCGAGACTGAAGGCGGCGCTCTCCACGGGGAGCGCCGCCGTTCTTGTGGCGCCGCCCGGCGCGGGCAAGACCACCGTCGTGCCGCTCGAGCTCTTGGCCGAGCCATGGATGGCCGGCGGCAAGATCATCGTCCTCGAACCCCGCCGCCTGGCCGCCCGCGCCGCCGCCGAGCGCATGGCCAAGACCCTGGGCGAGCCGGTCGGCCAGACCGTCGGCTTTCGCGTGCGCATGCAGTCGAAGGTCTCGGCCGCCACCCGCATCGAGGTGGTCACCGAGGGCGTCTTCACCCGCATGATCCTGGCCGACCCGGAACTGGCCGGGGTCGCCTGCGTGATCTTCGACGAATTCCACGAACGCAGCCTCGACGCCGACCTGGGTCTGGCGCTGGCCCGCGACGCGCAGGGGCTGCTGCGCGAGGACCTGCGCATCCTGGTGATGTCGGCGACCCTGGACGGCGCGGCGGTGGCGCGCCTGCTGGCGGACGCGCCGGTGGTCGAGAGCCTCGGGCGGGCGTTCCCGGTCGTCACCCACTACCTCGGCCGTGACGAACGCCTGCGGCTGGAGGACCGGGCGGCGCGCGCCGTGGAGCGGGCGCTTGCCGAAGAGACCGGCAGCGTCCTGGTCTTTCTGCCGGGGCAGGGCGAGATCGCCCGCACCGCCGAGCGGCTGGCTGAGCGAGTCCGCCGCCCTGACGTGGAGATCGCGCCCCTCTACGGCGCCCTTGATCCGCGCGAGCAGGACCGGGCCATCGCGCCGGCCCCCGACGAAATGCGCAAGGTGGTGCTGGCCACCTCCATCGCCGAGACCAGCCTGACCATCCAGGGCGTCCGCGTGGTGATCGACGCCGGCCAGGCCCGCGTGCCGCGCTTCGACCCGGCCAGCGGTCTCACCCGCCTCGCCACCGTCCGCGTCTCCAGGGCCGCCGCCGACCAGCGCCGGGGCCGCGCGGGGCGCACCGAGCCCGGCGTCTGCTACCGCCTATGGGACGAGGCCGAGACCCGCGCGCTGCCGGCCTATGCCGATCCGGAAATACTCGACGCCGACCTTTCCGGCCTGGCCTTGGACCTGGCGCGTTGGGGCGCCAAGGAAGCGTCCGGGCTGGCCTTCCTCGATCCGCCGCCAGCCGCCGCCTTCGCCGAAGCCCGCGCCCTCCTGGTGCGGCTGGAGGCCTTGACCGCCGACGGGGTGCTCACCGCCCACGGCCGGGCGCTGGCCGACATCCCGCTGCCGCCCAGGCTGGCGCACATGGTGCTGAAGGCCGCCGAGACCGGCCAGGCCGGCCGGGCCGCCCGGATCGCGGCGCTGGTCACCGAGCGCAATCTCGGCGGCCGCGACGTCGACCTGCGCCATCGCCTGGAGGGCCTGGACCGCGACCGCAGTCCCCGCGCCCGCGACGCCCGGGCGCTGGCCGACCGCTGGGCCAGCCTGACGGGGCGGGCCGGGAAGGGCGAGGCGCTCTCAGACGGCCTGCTGCTGGCCTTCGCCTATCCCGAGCGCGTCGCCCGCGCCCGCGGCCCGCAGGGCGAGTTCCAACTGGTCAGCGGCCGCGGCGCCTTCGTCGAGCCCCCCGACGCGCTGGCCCGCGAGACCTGGCTGGCGGTGGCCGAACTCGGCGGCGGCGAGCGCCGCGACCGCATCCTGCTGGCCGCGCCGCTCGATGAGCCGGAACTGCTGAGCGCGTTCGCGGGTCAGCTCGAGACCGAGGACCGCCTGGAGGAAAGCGGGGCAGGGCGGCTGCGCGCCAAGCGCCTGACCCGGCTCGGCCGGCTGGTGGTCAAGGAGGCCATCGACGAGAACCCCGACCCGGCGCTGATCGCCGCCGCCCTGGCCGACCGGGTCCGCGCGGAGGGGGTGCGGGTGCTCCCCTGGGGCGAGGCCGCCCAATCGCTGCGCCGCCGGGTGGGTTTCCTCCGCGTCGCCGATCCGGCCTGGCCCGATCTTTCCGACGACGTCCTGACGGCGAGCCTCGACGATTGGCTCTCGCCGCTGCTCCTCGGCGTTCGTGCGCTATCCGCCCTCAAGCCGGACGTGCTCGACGGCGCGCTCCGCACCCTGATCCCGTGGGACCTGCAACGCCGCCTCGAGGCGGAAGCGCCGGCCCGCTGGACCGCGCCCACCGGCAACAGCTTCGCCATCGACTACGCGGCGGAGGGCGGCCCGCGCGTCGACGTCCGCGTCCAGGAGGTGTTCGGCCTGGCCCAGCATCCCACCGTCGGCGGCGCACCGATCACCATGTCGCTGCTCTCGCCCGGCCATCGCCCGATCCAGACCACCAAGGACCTGCCGGGCTTCTGGAAAGGCTCATGGAAGGACGTCCGCTCCGACATGCGCGGCCGCTACCCCAAGCACGTCTGGCCTGAGGACCCCGCCACCGCCGCGCCGACCGCGCGGGCCAAGCCGCGCGGGAC
>JBOHKZ010000289.1:0-6001 GCA_050729355.1 Phenylobacterium sp.
GTCCAGGCCTACATGGGCCAGCCGCAGGTCAAGGCCGACGCGCGCATCGCCTATGGCCCGTCGCCGGCGCAGGTGGTCGATCTCTTCCTGCCGAAGGGCAAGGGTCCGCACCCGGTCGTCGTCCTGATCCATGGCGGCTGCTATCTCGCCGAGTACCAGGGCCTGCCGCAGACGAGCGGCGTCGCCGCCGACCTCGCCCGGCGAGGCTATGCGGTGTGGAACGTCGAATACCGCAAGCTGGGCGAGCCGGGCGCGGGCTACCCGGGGACATTCCTCGACGTGGCCGACGCGGTCGACCGCATCCGGGCCGAGGCCCCGCGCTATCACCTGGATGCGGGCAAGGTCGTAGCGCTTGGCCACTCCGCCGGAGGCCACCTGGCGCTCTGGGCCGCGGCCCGTCCCCGGCTGCCGAAGTCGAGCCCGCTCTGGCGCGCTGACCCCTTGCGGATCCGCGCCGTCGTCAGCCTGGGCGGGATCGGCGACCTGAAGGGGCAGGGCGACGTCTTCGCAGGGGCCTGTGGCGCCGAACCGATCCCCACGATCATCGGCAAGGCGGCGCGCGAAAACCCCTACGCCGACACCTCGCCGGCCGAGCTTCTGCCGCTGGGCGCGCGTGTGGTGATGATCTCCGGAGCGTTCGACCACGTGATGCCGCCCTTCACGGGTCGCGCCTTCGTCGACAAGCTGCGCAAGGCCGGCGACAACGCCGAGGTCATCGCCATCCCCAACGCCGGGCACTTCGACGTGGTGATGCCGACGACGCAGGCCTGGAAGGTCGTGGCCGCGACGCTGGCCCGCGAAATCGCGGCGCTGCCCTAGCCATGCGTTATCGCCAGCTCGGCGCGACGGGTCTGCAGGTCTCCGAGATCGGGTTCGGGGCCGCGAGCTACTGGGGCAAGCCGGCCTTTGACGAAGCCGGGGCGGTTGGCCTCGTCCACGCGGCGATCGACGGCGGTGTGACCTTCTTCGACACCGGCGCGAGCTATTCTGCAGGCGAGGCCGAACCCAGGCTCGGGCGGGCGCTCAAGGGGCGTGACGCGGCCAAGCTGGTCGTGGCGACCAAGGCCGGCACCTTCTATGCCGGGGGCGGCCGGATCGGCCGGGACTTCTCGCCCAAGGCGGTGACGGCCAGCGCGGAGCGTTCGCTGCGCCTCCTGGGCCTGGAGACCGTTTCGCTGCTGCAATTGCACGGCCCGGCCATCGGCGAGCTCACTGACGAGCTGCGCGGCGCTCTGGCTGAGCTGAAGGCGAGGGGGCTGATCCGCGCGCTGGGGGTCAACAGCTTCGACCCGGCGGTGATCGAGCATGTCGCCAGCCTGCCGGACTTCGACGTCGTGATGGTCGACTACAACGTTCTGCGCCCAGAGCGCGAACCGCTGATCGCCCGCGCGGCGGCGGCGGGGAAGGGGGTTCTGGCCGGCATGGCGCTGGCCATGGGTCACACGGGTCTGCAGGTAGCCAAGCTGAGGGGTGCGCAGGACCTCTGGTACGCGGCGCGTGGTCTGGTGCGCCACCGCGCGGAAGTGATGAAGGGCGCCCGCTTCGGGTTCCTGAGCCACGTCGAGGGGATGACGGGCGCCCAGGCGGCCCTGGCTTACGTCCTGGCCAACCGCGACGTCGCCTGCGCGGTGATCGGCACCACGCGGCCGGAGCATCTGCGCGAGAACCTGGCGGCGTCCGGCCTGACCTTGCCCGCGGACGTGGCGGCGCGCATCCGCCTAGGGTCGCGCATCCGCCTAGGGTGACGCGATGTCAGGGATGACAGGCGGGGGCGGCCGGAGTCATGGTGCTGATCAACGATAAGCAATCCGGGAAACGACTATGGCGGACGCTCGAGAGCTCGATGAGGTTCTGAAGGACGCGCACCTGCCGGCGCTGATCGTGGCGATGGTGCAGCTTACCGGCGACGACAGCTGGCTGCGGCCTGAGTGGACTCCGAGCTACAGCCCGCTCGATCGCAACGACCCCGGCATTCCGGCCGAGGAGCAGGCCAAGATCCGCGAGCGGGCCAAGGCCGCGATCCTGGCGCGCCCGCCGGGCGCCGAGGCGAAGATCCCGGTTCCGGACACCGCTCTCCTACGCCGCATGATGGATTTCGTGGCAGGCGCCCCGATCCCGGAGGGCTACGCCCCCTTTCTGCTCGATGAACTGGCGCTCTCCGGATCGAGCAAGGATCCGCAATTCGAGCAGCCGCGGCTGAAGGAGGCCGCGCGCAAGCTGAAGGTGCTGGTGGTCGGCGCCGGCATGTCCGGCATCCTGACCGGCATCCGGCTCAGCCAGGCAGGCGTGCAGTTCGAGATCGTCGAGAAGAACCCCGACGTGGGCGGCACGTGGCTGGTGAACACCTATCCGGGCTGCCGGGTGGATAATTCCAACCACATGTACAGCTACTCGTTCGAGCCGAACCACGCCTGGCCGCAACACTTCTCGCCCCAGCCGGAGCTGCTGAAATACTTCCGCGGGGTCGCCGACAAGTACGACCTTCGCAAGCACATCAAGTTCGAGACGTCGGTCGAGAGCCTGACCTGGGACGAGGCGAAGGCGGTCTGGCGCTGCGAGATCGTGCACAAAGACGGCCGTCACGAGACGGTGGAAGCCAACGCGGTCGTCACCGCCGTGGGCCAGCTCAACGTTCCCCGTCTGCCCGAGATCGAGGGGCGCGACACCTTCGAGGGCCCCGCCTTCCACTCCGCGCGCTGGCGCCACGACGTCGACCTGACCGGCAAGCGCGTGGCGGTGATCGGCACCGGCGCCTCGGCCTTCCAGTTCGTGCCGGAGATCGCGCCGAAGGTGGCCAAGCTCACCGTATTCCAGCGCACCCCGCCGTGGGGCCTGCCGGTGCCGCACTACCATGAGGACGTGCCCGAGGGGATGAAGTGGCTGCTGGAGCACGTGCCCTATTACGACAAGTGGTACCGCTTCTGGCTCTTCTGGATGACCACCGAGGGCTTCCTGCCGATGGTGAAGTCCGATCCGGATTGGACCGGCGGGACGAACGCCGTCAGCGCCGAGAACATGATGCTGCGCGAGATGGCCGCCTCGGCGCTCGCCGCCCAGGTGCAGGATCGCCCGGACCTGCTGGCGAACGTCATCCCCAACTACCCGGTCGGCGGCAAGCGCGCGGTGCTCGACAACGGCGTCTGGCTGGGCGCGCTGAGGCGCCCGAACGTCGATCTCGTCACCGACAAGATCACCAGGATCACGCCCAAGGGCGTGGTCACCGCCGACGGCGTCGAGCACGAGGTGGACGTCATCCTCTACGGCACCGGCTTCACCGCCAGCCGGTTCCTCTCGACCCTCAAGATCAAGGGGCGTGGGGGCAAGGACCTGCACGAGACCTGGAGCGGCGACCCGCGCGCATATCTGGGGATGACCGCGCCTGGGTTCCCCAACCTCTTCATCATCTACGGACCCAACACCAACATCGTCGTGAACGGCTCGATCATCTTCTTCTCGGAGTGCGCGGTCCGCTACATCGTGGGCGCGCTGAAGCTGCTGGCCGAGACCGGGGCGCGCGCCATGGAGCCGAAGCCCGCAGTCCACGACGAGTTCAACGTGCGCGTGGACGAGGCCAACAAGGGCTGGGCGTGGGGCTCGCCGCACGTGACCAGCTGGTACAAGAACGAGCGTGGCCGGGTGACCCAGAACTGGCCCTTCGGTCTGATCGACTACTGGCGCGCGACCTTGGAGCCCAATCCGGACGACTTCATCTTCGAACGAGCGGCGGAACCGGTCGCCTAGGAGGCGAGACCATGAGCGACATCGAAGGCGGCTGCGCCTGCGGCGCGGTGCGGTTCAAGATCAGCGGCCCGCTGATGGGAGCCGGCACCTGTCACTGCCTCGACTGCCAGAAGGCTTCGGGCGGCGGCCCGGCCTATGTCGCGCTGGCGCCCAAGCAGGCGTTCTCCGTCACCAAGGGCCAGGACATGATCAAGGTCTACCGGTCCAAGGGCGACAGCGGCGGCGAGGTGGGGCGGGCTTTCTGCAGCGAATGCGGCACGCCGCTCTACACGATCACCGGCGAGATGATCCCGTTCTACCCGGTGAAGGTGGGCGCGCTGGACGACGCCTCGACCTACAGCCCGGGCGTGCACCTCTACATGGATAGCGCCCAGCCCTGGCACCTGACGCACGACGGTTTGCCGCAGTTCCCGAAGATGCCGCCTATGGGCCCGCCGCCCGCCTGACCGGAGACGCGACGTGAAGACAGTCGACATCGAGTACCACGCCGACGGCGCGCGCCTCGCAGGCTACCTCGCCGTCGATGACAGCAAGCCCGGCAAGCGGCCCGGCGTCCTGGTGGCTCCGGAGGGCGGCGGGCTTGTCGATCTGACCAAGTCGATCGCCAGGCGGTTGGCCGAGGCCGGCTACGCCGCCTTCGCCATGGACTACTACGGCGACGGCAAGCCGCTGGCGGACCTGAACGAGGCGATGCCGCGGATCATGGCGTTCATGGCCGACCCCAGCGGGATCCGCGCCCGGGCGGCGGCGGCGCTCGCGGTGCTTGCGGAGCAGCCGCAGACCGATCCCGGCCGTCTGGCGGCCATCGGCTACTGTTTCGGCGGCACCACGGTCCTGGAGCTGGCGCGCAGCGGCGCCGACGTGAAGGCGGTCGTGGGCTTCCACAGCGGGCTCGACACGGCGCGCCCGCAGGACGCCGGCCAGATCCGCGCCAAGGTGCTGACCTGCGTCGGCGCGCTCGATCCGATCATCCCCTCCGACCAGCGCCTGGCCTTCGAAAAGGAGATGACCGACGGCGGCGTGGACTGGCGGATGAACCTCTACGGCGGGGCGGGGCACAGCTTCACCAATCCCGACGTGGGCGCTCTGGGCCGGCCGGGATTCGAGTATCACGCCGAGACCGATCGCCGCTCGTGGCGCGCGATGTTGGACCTCTTCGACGAGACCCTGACCGCCGGGCGGTGACAAGTTCGCCTGCGAGTGCCCATACTTCGCTCCGACGGCCATCTCGGGGCAGCTGGGGATTGCATGACATGAGAGCTCTCGTCGCCGGCTCCGCGCTCCTGGCGCTGGCCGCTTGCAACAAGCCCGCCGCCACGCCGCCGCGACCGCCACCGCCGCCGCCCGCAGCCGCAGCGCCCACCGTCGTTGCGCCCGAACTCGGAGCCGAGGCGGCGCCGGTGAACCCCGTCGTGACGATCACCACCTACACCTGCACCGGCGGCAAGGCCCTGGAGGCGGGCTACCCCAATCCGACCAGCGCCGTGGTGATCTGGGAGGGTCGCGCCTACAGCCTGACCCAGGCCCCCGCCGCCAGTGGCGCGCGCTACACGGGCTTTGGCCTGCAGTGGTGGACCCGCGGGCTGACCCACGGCACGCTTTCGGTCCTCAAGGCGGGCGAGGAGATCGCAACCGATCCGGGCCTGGAGTGCGTCGCCGGCGAACCCGCGCCGGTCGTCCCGCCCGCGCCAGGGACGCCCGGCGGCCTGCCCGACGACAAGACCCCGATCTCGGAGGCCCCCTTCGCGCCGACCAGCGCCCAGGGCGCGGCGAATGTGGTGCAGACCTACTATGCGCTCCTCGAAAAGCGCAGTTCCGTCGACGCCGCAAAGCACCGCGCCGATGGTACGCCGGAGAACCTCTCGCAGTATTCCAGCCTTCACGCGCAGATCGGCGCGCCGGGCGCGATCAAGAAGACCGGAGGCTCGCTCACCGTGGAGGTGCCGGTCGTCCTCTCGGGACGCCTCGCCGACGGCTCAGCGTTCAACCGGTCGGGCAAGCTTCTCCTGCGGAGAGTCGGCGACGTGCCCGGCTCAACCCCCGCACAGCGGGAATGGAAGATCGAGCGCTTCAATCTGAGATAAGGGGGAGGGGCCCTGGAGGGGCAAGTGGCGCGAATGACGGGACTTGAACCCGCGACCTCCGGCGTGACAGGCCGGCGCTCTAACCAGCTGAGCTACGCCCCCGAGCGATTCGGGACGGGCCGAGGCCCGGGGGGCGAAAGCTAGCGGATCGGGGGCCGGTGGCAGTGGGTCAGGCG
>JBOHKZ010000290.1:0-6609 GCA_050729355.1 Phenylobacterium sp.
GGTCCCGAGCGCCAGGCCGTCGGGCGGCGGCGGCAGGTTCATGCTGAGGTCGATCAGCCCCGCCTCGTCCTCGGTCGCGCCGCGCCGGACGAAGGTGCCGCGGCCCACGGCTCCTTCGATCAGCCCTCGCGCCCGGGCGGCCGCATAGGCGCGGGTGACGGTGGTCAGGTCGACGTCGAGCATCTCGGCCACCGCCCGCTGCGGCGGGAGCTGGTCGCCGGCCTGCAGCTCCCCCGTGCGGATCGCCGCCTCCAGCGCCTGGACGACCGCCAGGTAGACGGGTTGCCCGCCACGGCGCAGGCGCGACAGCCAGCGGGCGGACGGATGATCGGCGGAGGCCATTGCGTTTCCTCGGGAAAAGCATACATTACACATCAATTGTATGCATGCAATCTATGCATTGTATGGGATGCTCGTGATGACCACCACCTTCAACACCCCCTCGACGATCAGCGCCGGCCTGCGCTGCCGCTGCCCGCGCTGTGGCGAGGGCAAGCTGTTCGCGGGCTTCCTCACCCTGGCGAAGTCCTGCGACCGTTGCGGACTGGATTTCAGCTTCGCCGACCCGGCGGACGGCCCGGCGTTCTTCGTGATGAGCATCGTGGGTATTCTGGTGGTGGGCGTCTGGGCCTGGTCGGTGGTCGTCTTCCATCCGCCCATGTGGCTGCAGTTCGCCACGGTGTTCCCGGCCCTGATCGGCGGTTGCCTGACCGCCCTGCGCCCGATGAAGGCGTGGCTCGTCGCCGAGCAGTATGTCCACAAGGCCGGCGAAGGCGAATGGGCCAGCCTCGGCAAGCACGGCGAGGGCGGCTTCGTCTATGACCGGCGCAAGGCGTCTGGCGGCTAGAGCTCTCGCGCCAGGACGTCGAAATAGAGGCCTGGCTGGTTCGGCCGGCCCAGGCGTTCGTGGTCATAGGGAAACGGGATGGTCTCGCCGGTGACGCGGTAGCCGCGTCGCACGTACCAGGCGATCAGCGTTTCGCGCTGGTGGATGACGGTCATTCGGATTGAGGCGGCGCCGTTCGTTCGGGCGTAGTCCTCCGCGGCGGTGAGTAGCCGGCGGCCGAGTTGCTGGTCCTGCCGGTCCGGCCGCACGGTGAGCATGCCGAGATACCAGGCGCCCGCGTCCGCCGGTTCCAGCCAGACGTGGCCCAGCAGTTCGCCCGCCTCGTCGTCCCGCCAGGTCAGCAGGCTTGCGTCCGGGCTGGCGGCGATCTCCTCGCGAAGGGTTGCGAGGTTGGTCCGCTCGCCCTCGATCATCGACTCGACGTTCCAGCTCGCCTGCGGACCGGTCTCGCGGTAGGCGCGGTTGGTCAGGGCGACGATCTCGGGCAGGTCGGCGTCGCTCGCCTGTCGCAGGTCGACCACGGCTCAGGCCGAGACGGCGGCGGCCTTGGCGGTGGGCAGGACGTAGTCCTTCATCCGCTCGCGGATCAGCTTCTTGTCGATCTTGCCGGTGGCGCCCAGCGGGATGTCATCGACGAAGACCACGTCGTCGGGCGTCCACCATTTGGCGATCTTGCCTTCCAGGAACGCAAGGAACTCTTCCTTGGTCGAGGTCTCGCCGGGGCAGAGCTTGACCAGCAGCACGGGCCGCTCGTCCCACTTCGGGTGGGCGGCGCCGATCACCGCGGCCAGGGCCGCCTTCGGGTGGCCCATGGCGATGTTCTCGATCTCGATGGTGGAGATCCACTCGCCGCCGGACTTGATGACGTCCTTCGCCCGGTCGGTGATCTGCATGAAGCCGTGGCCGTCGATGGTGGCGACGTCGCCCGTGTCGAAGAAGCCTTCCTTGTCGAGGATCTTGCCGCCCTCGCCGCGGAAGTACTCGCCGACCACGAAGGGTCCTTTGACCATCAGCCGGCCGAAGGTGGTGCCGTCGGCGGGCAACCGCTTGTCGGCGTCGTCGACCAGCTTCAGGTCGATGCCGATGGGCGGGCGGCCCTGCTTCAGGGTGAACTTGAGCTGCTGCTCGGCGTCCATCTTGGCGATGGCGCCGTTCGGCGTGGCCAGCGTGCCGAGCGGGGAGGTCTCGGTCATGCCCCAGGCGTGGGTGACGGCGACGCCGTACTCGTCGCGGAAGGCGCGCACGATCGCCTCGGGGACGGCCGAGCCGCCGATCACGACGCGCTTCAGCGTGGTGAGCTTGCCGCCGGTGTCGCGCAGGTGGGTCAGCAGCATCTGCCAGACCGTGGGCACGGCGGCCGAGAAGGTGACCTCTTCGGTCTCCAGCAGTTCGTGCACCGAGGCGCCGTCGAGCTTCTGGCCCGGCATCACCAGTTTCGCGCCGACCGCGGCGCAGGAGAAGGCCAGGCCCCAGGCGTTGGCGTGGAACATCGGCACCACCGGCAGCACGGTGTCGGCCGCCGAGATCCCCATCACGTCCTTGCCCATGGTCACGAGCGTGTGGATGAAGTTGGAGCGGTGCGAATAGAGCACGCCCTTCGGATTGCCGGTCGTGCCGGAGGTGTAGCAAAGCGCCGCGGCGGTGTTCTCATCGAAGCCGCCCCACTCGAACTCGGCGGAGTTCTCGGCGACCAGGCTTTCGAAGCAGATCGCGCCCGGTAGCGCACAATCCTTCATGTGGGCATCGTCGGTCATGACGATGATGTGCTTCACGCTCGGCATGTCCGCGCGGCGCTCGATCAGCGTCGGCAGGAAGGTCAGGTCGGTGAAGATGATCCGGTCTTCGGCGTGGTTGATGATGTAGCAGAGCTGGTCGGCGAACAGTCGCGGGTTCAGCGTATGGCAGACCGCGCCCATGCCCATGATCGCGTACCAGGCCTCGATGTGGCGGGCGCTGTTCCAGGCGAGCGTCGCGATCCGGTCGCCGGGCTGCACGCCGAGCTTGGTGAGCGCGTTCGAGAGACGCTTCGCCCGCCCGTGCACCTCGCCCCACGTCGTGCGGACGATGGGGCCCTCGACGGAGCGGCTGACGATTTCGGTGTCGCCGTGCCAGGACTTGGCGTGGTCCAGGATCTTGTCGACCGTCAGCGGCCAATCCTGCATCAGACCCAGCATGGGCGTATTCCTCCAAAACGAGCCTTTTTCAGGCTTTCCAATAGGCTAGTGCTCTCGCCCAACCGACGCAACGCGACCCGCTGTCAGACCCGGCCCTCAGTCACCCTTTAGCCAAGCTTGCGCGGCGGCGTCCACATCGGCGGAAGCATCGACGCGGCGCCAGGCCACTTCGCTGGTGTGGCGGGCGATCTGGTCCTGCAGCGTGGCGACGGTGGCGTCGGAAGCATCGTTGGTCCGCCCGGTCACGCGGCCCTGCAGCACCTCCAGGGGCGCTTCGAGCCAGACTCCGTCGAAGGGCACGCCGCAATCCACGGCCAGCTGCTCGACCCGGGCGCGCAGGGCCGGGTCGATGAAGGTGGCGTCCAGCACCACGCCGTGGCCCGCCTTCAGCAGGGTGCGGGCGTTCTCGATCATGGTGTCGTAGGACCGCGGATAGAGGTCGCTGGCGTAGGCGCTGTCGGGCAGGCGCTCGAAGGGCGGGACCTTCATCAGCCGCTTGCGCACCTCGTCCGTGCGGATCACCACCGCGCCGGGCGCCGCGCCCAGGCCCGGTGCGATGCGGCGGGAGAATGTGGACTTGCCGGTGCCGGAGAGCCCCCCGACCGCCGCCAGCCGGGGCGGCGGCGGCGACAGGTGGGCGATGGCGGCTTCCACATAGGCCTTGGCCAGGGCGTCGTCGCGGCTGTGCGCGGCCACGTGGGCGCGCACGCCGGCGCGCACCGACATCATCAGCGGCAGCGCCGCGAGGCCTTCCCAGAGCTCGTCCGGAAACACCCGCGCGGCCTCGTCGAGATAGGCCGAGAGCACCCGCACGCCGGCGTCGCGGCGCCCCCGGAAGTCGAGGTCCATCAGGATGAACGCCAGGTCGTAGAACACGTCGAGGTCGGACAGGAGGTCGTTGAACTCGATGCAGTCGAACAGGATCGGCTTGCCGTCCTCGACCAGGATGTTCCCCAGGTGCAGGTCGCCGTGGCAGCGCCGCGCGAAGCCCTGGGCGGTGCGCGCCTTCAGCAGCGGCTTCTGGCGGTGGAGCTCGGCCTGGGTGAGCGCGGTCATGATCTCGATGCGCTCGGAGCCCAGCCGCGGCGCGAGTTCGCGCAGCAGCTCGGCGTTCGACCCGACGGTGAACTCCATCGCGCTCCAGCCGCCCTCGGGCCGCAGCGGCGCGAGCGCGTGGAAGCCGGCGATGGTGCGCCCGAGCGCATCGGCCATCTCGCCGCCCAGCGAGGACGGATCGGCGCCCAGAACGGCGTTTTCGTCGAACCGCCGCATCTCGAGCACGAACTCGATGGTCGGCCCCTGCCCTTCCAGCGCCAGGCCGCCGTTGGCCTCGCGCGTGATCCGGCGGACGGCGCGATAGATGTCGGGCGCGGCGATCCGGTTGAAATCGAGTTCGCGGTCCAACGCCCAGCGGCGCCGCTCGGGCGTCGAGAAGTCCGCGTAGCCCAGGTCGACGTGGCGCTTCATCTTCCAGGCGGCGTCCTCGCCCAAGAAGACATGGGCGCAGGCGGTCTCGATGGCGCGGTCGGTCCGCGCGGCGAGCCACGCGCAGATCTCAGCCTCTTCGGGGTCGGTCAAGGAAACAGCCGTTGCGTGGTCCAGCCCCCGCCGGCCCGCGCGAAGACCAGGCGCTCGTGCAGGCGGAACGGTCGATCGCGCCAGAACTCGATGGACTCCGGAACCACCCGGAACCCGGACCAGTGCGGCGGGCGGGGCACCTTGCCCAGGCCGAACTTCAGGCCGAACTCGGCGATCTTCTTCTCGAAGGCCAGGCGGTCGGGCAGCGGCCGCGACTGGTCCGAGGCCCAGGCGCCGAGCTGGGCGGGCCTGGCGCGCGTCGCCCAATAGGCGTCGGCCTCTTCGGCGGTGACCGGGGTCACGGCGCCGCGGATCCGCACCTGGCGGCGCAGCGACTTCCAGTGGAACAGCAGGCCGGCCTTGGGATTGGCGGCGAGTTCGCGGCCCTTGGCGCTCTCGACGTTGGAATAGAAGACGAAGCCGCGGGCGTCGGCGTCCTTCAGCAGCACCATGCGCACGTCGGGCAAACCCGACCCATCGACGGTGGCCAGCGCCATGGCGTTGGCGTCGTTGGGCTCCTTCGCCAACGCGTCGCGCAGCCATTCGTTGAAGAGCGCAAAGGGGTCGTCCTCGCTCAGCAGGGCGGGCGGTTCGGCGCCGGCCACCTGGCGGACGTAGTCGTCCTCGCTCGGCGAGGCGGGAATGAGCGTCTTATCGGTCATCGACGCCGATATAGCGCGAGGTTCCCGAGCTCCGCGAGGCTTAACGCGACCTTGACCTTATCGGCCGCCAACTCGGCGGCCATGAGTCGCGACCCTGTCATCACCTTGAGCCGAGCGCGCGAGCTGCTGGGCGTCGGGCTGTTCGCCACGCCCGGCGAGGTGCGCAGCGCCTTTCGCGAGGCTGCGAAGCTGGCCCACCCCGACCGTCCCGGCGGCGGCGCGGAGCGATTCCGCGAGGTAGTGGCGGCCTATCACCGGCTGAAGCATACGCCCGCGGCAGAGCGCGCCGTCCCGTCGCCGCCGCCGCGCCCCGAGCCGCCCGGCGTCCTGGCCATCAGTCCGCTCGTCGCCTTGCAGGGCGGCAAGGCCGCGCATCGGCTGGCGGACGGCCGGACGGTCCGCGTGCATCTGCCCGCCGGCTTGCGGACCGGCGACACCGTACGGGCGAGCGGCGCCTCGCTCACCGTGGCGATCACTTCGGAGCCCGCCATGATCGTGCGCGGCGACGACCTCTGGGTCAGCGTCAGCGTCGATCCACGCACCCTGGTCGAAGGCGGACGCATCGCGCTCGAGACCCCGATCGGCCGGCGCATCGTGTGGGTGACCAAGAAGGCCGGCGAGCGCGGGCTGGTCCGGGTCGTGGGCCAGGGGCTGCCGGCGCGCGGTTCACATCCGCAGGGCCACCTCTTCGTGCGACTGGCCGCACGGCGTGGCGAGACGGATTCCGCCGCGCGCGCCTTGCTGCGCCGGTTCACCGCCGCCTGGGCGGCCTGACCGCGATTAGCCTCGCAATACGATTCCTGGAGCCATCGATGCGTCCGTTCAGACTGCTGGCCGCGGCTGTGCTCGCCATGTTCACCGCCACTGCGGCCATGGCCGACGGCTTCCCGGTCGGTGAACGCCACCTGGTCGCGGCCAATCCGACGGCGGCGCTGCGCGACGCCGATCACAAGTCCGACGTGCGGGTCACCGTCTGGTATCCGGCCGCGGGAGGCGCAGCCGAGAAGTCCCTCGATATCGGTCCGCCGGACCAGCCTCTGTTCTACGTGGGATCCGCGGCCCCGGACGCCGCCTTCGCCGACGGCCGCCGTCGGCCGGTGATCCTGTTCTCGCACGGCTACGGCGGCACTGCGCGGATGATGGCCTGGTTCACGACGGTGCTCGCCCAGCAGGGCTACGTGGTGATCGCCGTCGACCATCCCGGCAACAACGCCGTCGATAAGAAGACCGTGGCGGGCTCGGCGATGTTCTGGGACCGCGCCGGCGACCTGCAGGCGGCGCTCGACAAGGCGGCGGCCGACCCGGTGATCGGCGGACACCTGGACATGAGGCGCCTAGCCGTCGCCGG
>JBOHKZ010000291.1:0-5587 GCA_050729355.1 Phenylobacterium sp.
GGAATGACCCTTTCACTAAGCCCCTGGGCGGACGGCGCTGTCGTGCCTAGCATGCAGCCTGGTCGAGTAACGGGGGCGGGTATGCGGTTGAAGACGATCGGCGCGGGCGTGGCCGCGGTGTTGGCGATGGCGTGCGTGACGCCGGCGGTGGCGGCGAATTTCTCGATCCCCGACGTGCTCTCCTATCCGTTCGTGGTCGACCTGGTGAGCGCGCCGCAGGCGAACCGCATCGCCTGGGTGCGCATGGTCCGCGGCGTGCGCAATGTCTGGGTGGCCGACGGGCCGGCGTTCACGCCGCGCCAGGTGACCGCCTTCACGGCGGACGACGGCGAGGAACTGACCCAGCTCACCTTCTCGCCGGACGGCGCTGTGCTGGTGTTCGTGCGCGGCGGCGACCATGACGCCAACTGGCCGGCCAAGGGCGGGCTCGAGCCTGACGCGACCTCCAGCCCGACGCAGCCGAAGGTGATGCTGTGGGCTGTCGACCTGAAGGCCAGCGGCATGGCCAAGCCGCTCGTCGAGGGCGATGCGCCGGCGATCTCGGCCAACCACACGCTGGCCTATGAGAAGGGCGGACAGATCTGGACGGCGAAACTGGACGGCGGCGACGCGCATCGCCTGTTCTTCGATCGCGGCAAGAACTCGGGCCTGGCCTGGTCTCCGGATGGGGCGCGGCTGGCCTTCGTGTCCAACCGCGAGGACCACGCCTTCATCGGTGTCTTCACCAACGAGGCCACGCCGCTGGCCTGGCTTTCACCCTCGACCGGAATCGACGGCGCCCCGGTCTGGTCGGCGGACGGGACGAAGGTGGCCTTCACGCGTCGGCCCGGTGATGGCGGTCCGCCGGAGCCGTTCCTGAAGCGGGTTCCGCAACCATGGTCGATCTGGTCGGCGGACGTTGCGACCGGCGCAGGTCACCGGGTTTGGAAGAGCCCCGACACCCTGCGCGGCTCCTATCCGACCGTGGCCGGTGAGGCGAACCTGCACTGGGCGAAGGGCGGTCTCCTGACCTTCCTGGCGACCTCCGACAACTGGCAGCACCTCTACGCCGTGCCTGAGACCGGCGGGGCCGCGCGGCTGCTGACGCCGGGCGAGTTCATGGTCGAGCATGTGGCGGCGAGCGCCGACGGCGAGACCCTGGTCTATTCTGCCAATACCGGCGCGACGGCCGGCGACAATGCGCGGCGTCACCTGTTCCGCGTCTCCGCGAGCGGCGGTGCGCCGGCGCCGCTGACCAAGGGCGAGAGCCTGGAGTGGTTCCCGACCGTGCTGGCCGGGCAGGCCGCCTACATCGCCGCCGACGCCAGGACCCCGCCGGCGGTTGCGGTGGTCGACCTGAAGGGGAGCGGGGCCAAGGTGCTGGCCGGCCAGGCGCCGCCGGCCGAGTTTCCCGGCGCCAAGTTCGTCGTTCCGAAACAGGTGAGCTTCAAGGCGGCCGACGGCCTCACAGTCGACGGCCAGCTTTTCCAGGCTGAGGGCGGGTCGGCGAAGAAGCCCGGCCTGATCTTCGTGCATGGCGGGCCGCCGCGGCAGATGCTGCTCGGGTTCTCCTACATGGACTACTACACCCACGCCTATGCGATGAATCAGTACTTGGCGGCGCACGGCTTCACGGTGCTGTCGGTGAACTACCGGCTGGGCATCGGCTACGGCTACGACTTCCAGCACCCGGAGAACGGCGGGCCGCAGGGGTCTTCCGAGTACCAGGACGTGGTAGCGGGGGCGCGGTTCCTGCAGGGGACGGCGGGGGTCGATCCGGCGCGGATCGGCATCTGGGGCGGCTCCTACGGCGGCCTGCTGACGGCGCTGGCGCTCGGGCGCAACTCCGACATCTTCAAGGCTGGCGTCGACTTCCACGGCGTCCACGACTGGTCGAAGCAACTCGCCGACGGCGGGGTGCGTGCACCGTTGCGCTATGAGCAGGGCGACCTGGCAGAGGCCAAGGCGGTCGCCTTCAAGTCATCCCCGGTGAACGACATCGCGACCTGGACCTCGCCGGTGCTGCTGATCCATGGCGACGACGACCGCAACGTCTCGTTCAGCCAGACCGTCGACCTGGCGCGGCGGCTGGACGCCAAGGGCGTCGCGTTTGAGGAGCTGGTGATCCCCGACGATATTCACGGTTTCCTGCGCTACGGCTCATGGCTGAAGGCGGATACGGCGACCGTGGACTTCCTGACCCGCAAGCTGGGGGCGGTTCCACCGAAGTAGGGAGAGGTTACTCGGCCGGCCGCCTGGCGATCTTGCAGACCACGCGCGCACCGCTCCAGAGTTCCATGTCGCGACCGTCGGCGCGGCTCTCCGCCTGGGCCAGCGCCTCGGCGTCGCCGTCGCACTCGAACTCGGCGGCGTCGCGGATGCGGCCGTTGTCGTCCAGGAAATAGAGTCGATAACCGGCCATTGCCGCCCCAAGAGATGCACCAGAGCTAGCCCAGCAATTAGCAGGTCTCGCGACAACCTATGTTAACTGGCGGAGCGCCGGCCAAATTGTCGCAGGTGCAGTTGCGGCGTCGTAACGAAAAGGGCCGGCGTCTTGCGACGCCGGCCCTTCGTAATCTGCGCAGCTTTGTCGAAAGCTGACAGTCAGTCCTTAGGCGCTTTGCAGCTGGCCTGCGGACATCTTGCCGTTGCGCGGGTCCTTTTCGAGCTCGTAGCTCAGCTTCTGGCCCTCATGCAGCGACGCGAGGTTCGCGCGCTCGACCGCCGAGATGTGCACGAACACGTCTTGGCCGCCGTCATCGGGCTGAATGAAACCGAAGCCCTTTTGGCCGTTGAACCACTTCACGACACCAGTCGCCATATCGTATCCCCTTCCGGGTCTAAGTATTCACGCGCCCAAGATAGGCGACGTGATCAAAATTTCGGAGAGGGTCGAGGGCAGTTCCGGCTCCCGACTTTGATATCGGGGGTGGAGAGCAGGCGAGCCAAAACGATTTTCGATCCGCACATCCTTTCATGAACTGAGGGAAGAGGCAAGGAAAAACTCCGCGCACTTGCTGAAGCTTGCAGACAGCGTGCTGTTTTACATATAGAATTCTACGGTCTTAATCATTTCATAACCATCCCCCGCGGGTTTGACGTCCCGCGCCGAGAAGGATCACCAACATGGCCATACGCGGCGCAGCCGATCGCGAGACCCTTACCGTCGCCCGGCACGAAGGCCGTTGGGCGGTCGAGCACATGGGCGAGTTCTCCGATCACACCAACGAGAAGGAAGAGGCCAAGGCCGCCGCCAACAAGCGCGCCCGCGCCCTCCAGGACCAGGGTCGCCCGTGCCAGGTGCGCGTCAGTGGCGAACACGGCTTCTTCGCGGATGCGTGAGATGTCCTCCCTCCCGCCCCGCACCCCGACCCGCCGCCGCGGCTCCGCCGCCGAGGAAATGCGCCTGCTGATCGACAAGGCCGACGAGGACGGCGTCGACCGCAAGCTGATGGTCCTGCGGATGACCCTGCGCGACGTCTCCGAGTTGAAGCGCGACCCGAAGGTCGCCAGCGAGGACATCGCCTACAATGACGGCCAGATGCGCTACCTGGGCATTCCGGTGGCCCAGGGCGGCGTGACCCAGAGCACGCTCGACACCAGCGGCGCGCCGATCAATCCGCCCGTCGTGGAAAAGCCCGCGAAGGTCAAGAAGGTCGCCAAGCCGCGCGTCACCAAGGCCAGCAAGGCGAAGGCCGAGGCCGAAGCCGCCGCGGCGGCCGCCGAGGCCGAATAGCTTCACCTGGGCTGAACATCAAAACGCCGGCCGCTCCACTCCGGAGGGCCGGCGTTTCTTTGTCTGGAGGACGCCTACTTCAGCGCCGACTGGATCGACTTTGCCTTGTCGAGATGCATCTGGACCTTGGGGATCGCCTTGGCGGCGCCGGCCTTGAGGCCCGCATCGCCGCCGGCGTCCGCATAGCCCTTTATCAGGGTTAGGGCTTCGCCGTGGGCGGCGACCTGCTGGTCGATGTAGGTCTTGTCGAAGTCGGCGTCGCTGGCCGTTTTCAGGTTGTCGACGAAACCCTGCCGGCGCTCGTCGAGCTTGTCGGCGGGGGTCTGGCCGGCGGCGGCGATCAGCGGCTTCATCTCGTTCGACATCGCGGTGTGCTGGGTCACCATCGACCTGCCGAACGCCTTCACGTCGGCGTTCTTGGCCCGCGCGGCGGCGATCCCGCCGGCCTGGATCTCGTACATGTCGCTCTGGCTGGCGTTGGAGACGAAGGCGCCAGTGTCATGCGAGCCGAGGGTGGCGGCCGAGGTCTGGCCGACCGCGGCGCCTACAGCGTCCTGGGCCGCATTGGTGGCGTCGGTCGCCGTCTCGGCGGCAGGCGGAGGCGCGGGCGGCGCCGCGGGCTTGCTGCAGGCGGCCAGCGAAAGCGCGGCGGCTGCGGCCGCCGTCAGCAGGAATGCGCGGTTCATCGAAGTCTCCCTAAAGGCGCCAGCTAAACCGCTGCGGCGGGCGCCGGTTCCCGAGCCGCTTGGTTGCCGTGGCGACCGCCGTGCCACTCTGTCCACGCAAGTGCGGGGGAAACGGCGATGCGGCGTATCGGGATAGTTCTGCTGGCCCTGGCGGGGCTGCTGGCTCTGGGCGGTTGCGCCAAGCGCGACATCCCTTGGCCGGAGCTCGAGGCGAAATACGCAAACGCCCAGTCGAAGTACGCCGACCTGCCCGGCGGCCTGCACGTCCACTACCGCGACGAAGGCAATTCAACCGGGCCGACGCTCGTGCTCGTGCACGGGTTTGCGGCCTCGCTGCACGCCTGGGAGCCTTGGGCCGCCCGGCTGGGGACCGACTACCGGATCATCAGCCTCGACCTGCCTGGCCATGGGCTGACGCGAGCGCCACCAGGCTATGTCGCGTCGACCGACGGCAACGTCGCAGTGGTGGATGAACTGACCAGGCGGCTGGGGGCCGAGCGGTTCGTGCTGGCAGGCAATTCCATGGGCGGCGGCGTGGCGTGGAACTACGCCCTGCAGCATCCCGACCGGCTGCGTGGGCTCGTGCTGGTGGACTCCGCCGGCTGGCCCAGCGCGCGCAAGAAGGGCGAGGGCCCTCCGGCGATCTTCAAGCTGCTCGGCAACCCGGCCGGCCGGGCGATCCTGAAGAGCTTCGACCCGACGCCGCTGGCCGAACGCGGGCTGAAGTCGGCCTATGTCGATCCGGAGCTGGTGACGCCCGAACTGATCGCCCGCTACACGGATTTCGCCCGCGCGCCCGGCCACGCGGACATCCTCCTCACCATGCAGAACCGCAGCCGCGCGCCGGCGACCGCGGAAACCTTCGCCACGATCCACGTTCCGACCCTGGTGATGGTGGGGGAGGCGGACAAGGTGATCCCGCCTGAGCAGTCGCGCGCCCTGGCCGCCGCGATCCCCGGCGCGAAGCTGGTCGCCTATCCGGGCGTCGGCCACGTGCCGATGGAGCAGATCCCCGACCGGTCTGCGGCCGACGTCGCGGCGTTCCTGAAGGGCCTGCCGCCTACTTGAGGGCCGCGTCGACCTTGGCGAGGCCGGCGTTCAGCCAGCCGCTCTCGTTGGAGTTCTTCGACGCCTTGAGCAGGGCCTGCAGCGCGTGGCGACGGGCCGTGAGCGCGCCCTTGTGGGC
>JBOHKZ010000292.1:0-10605 GCA_050729355.1 Phenylobacterium sp.
TGACAAGCCCGCCGTAGTCTACATCAGCGGAGTCGGTCCGACCGACACGGTCTACTCGGCGGCGCCCGCCAAGCCCTGACGGTGGCCTCGCGCCATGGGCTCGGCTAGCGTCGGGGCCATGGCGACCATCCTGGCGATCCACGCACACCCCGATGACGTCGAGCACCTCTGCGCCGGCGCGCTGGCGCTGCTCGCGGCGAGCGGGCACGCGCTGAAGATCGTCACCGCCACCGCGGGCGAGTGCGGCTCGTCCGGCCCCGACCTCGCTGAGACCGCCGCCATCCGCAAAGCCGAGGCGGCGGCCGCTGCTGCGATGATCGGCGCGGAATACCGCTGCGCCGATCTGCCTGACCTGGGCGTGTTCAACGACGATCACTGCCGGCGACGGATGACCGAGATGGTCCGCTGGGCCGCGCCCGATGTGGTGATCACCGCGTCGCCGGTCGACTACCACCCCGACCATGAGGCCGCGAGCCTGCTGGTCCGCGACGCCTGCTTCGCCGCCTCCGTCCCACACTACGCGACCGGCTCAGCCGCGCCGATGACGACGATCCCACACCTCTATTTCATGAGCCCGATCGGCGGCCGCGATCGCGAGGGCCGCTGGGTCGCCGACGACTTCGGCGTGGACGTGTCGGGCGTCTTCGAGACCAAGGGCCGGATGCTGCTCGCCCACGAAAGCCAGCACGCGTGGGTCGAACGCCAGCACGGCATTTCCGACCACCTCGCCTCTATGGAGGCGTTCTCGCGCCGCAAGGGCAAGGACTTCGGCGCCGACCACGCCGAGGGTTTCCGACAGTATCGCAACACCCCCTATCCGCGAACGCCGCGGCTTCAGGAACTGATCGGCGAGGCACTGCGTGCGCCCGTGGAGGCCGTGCGGGCCTCGTCGTAGCGCGCCCACATCGGGCGGCAGTCCAGCACTTCGCCGGTCGACATGGCCTCGTCGATGGCCATGACGGTCAGCCCGGCCTCCATCGACTCGAACGGGGTGACCGGGAAGGTCGCCCGGCCTTCCAGCGCGGCCATCAGGTCCGTCGCCATCGCCTGGTCGGCGCCGTTGTGGGCGTCGGCGGTCAGGCCGCCGTAGTCGATCCGCTCGGGCTTGGAGCGGGACAGCGCGCGGCGAACCATCAGCCGGTTGCGCACCAGGTCGGCGATCAAGGTGCCCTCGGTCCCGGCGACGTACCAGCGCCGTTCGGCGAGCGCCACGTGGCTGTTGGCGTGGAACGAGAGCCGCACCTGGTTGTCGTATTCCAGGATCGAGATCTGGTGGTCGGTGACGTCCATGTCGGACTGGAAGGCGTCATTCGCGCCCATCCAGCCCGCGTCGCGCAGGGCGTAGGCGGCCTCGCCGTTGTCCCAGGTGCGCGGCGCACTGGCCGCCCGCTCGGCGGTGAAGATCCTGCGTCCGCCGAAGCTCGCCACGCGAGCCGGCCGCCCGCCCGCGATCCGGCCGAAGATATCGAAGTCGTGGCAGACCTTGTCGAGGAAGTAGGAGCCGCCCCATTCGGCCCGGCGGCGCCAGTTGCGGGCCAGGTAGCCACCGTGCTCCGGAGGCAGGTGCTCGGTGGCGTCGATGGAGACGATCTCGCCCAGTTCGCCGCCATCCACCCGCGCGAACACCTCGCGCACGATGGGCATGGAGCGCATGACCAGGCCAATGAAAAGGGGCGGGCTCTTGCCCTCGGCGAGCCGGTGGGCCAGCGCCAGGGTCTCGGCCGCCGTCCGCACGATGGGCTTCTCGGCGAACACCGGAAAGCCAGCGTCGAGCGCGAGGTTGATGTGCTCAAAGTGCAGGTGGTTCGGCGTGCCCACCATCAGCAGGTCGTAGGGTCCCGCGGCGATCAGCTCTTCCGGCGTCGCGAACGCCCGCCCGGGCGCGATCCCCGCCGCCGCCAGGATCGGCGCGCCCACCGGAGCGGGGTCCACGTGGCCCGCCACGTCCAGGTTCCAGCCCACCTCCTGCATCGCCGCCAGCACGTGGGCGATCCGCTGGCCAAGCCCGATGACGCCGATCCCATAGGTCTTCATGCCGCCACCTCATCACGCCCGCGGCGGCGCGCCAAGTTGCCAGGCGCGCCCCTTCCGGCCCATAAGCCGCCGTTCAACGCCATGACCCTCGCCAAGACCCTCCGCACCCCAAAGGCCCTGGCCGACGCCGGCCTGATCGCTCCCGAGCGACTGCCGGAGCTCGAGCGGGTGGCGGCGCAGTATGCGGTAGCGATCACGCCCGCGATGGCCGACCTGATCGACGCCGCCGATCCCGGCGACCCGATCATGCGCCAGTTCATCCCCACGGACGCCGAGCTGCGGGCATTGCCGGAAGAATCCGCCGATCCGGTGGGCGACTTCACCCACTCGCCCGTCGAGGGGATCGTCCACCGCTATCCCGATCGCTGCCTGCTCAAGGTGAACCACGCCTGCGCGGTCTACTGCCGGTTCTGCTTCCGCCGCGAGATGGTGGGCCCCGAGGGCCTGCGCCCGCTGTCGCCGCAGGCGCTGGACGCCGCCATGGCCTACATCGCCGAGCGTCCGGACATCTGGGAGGTCATCGTCACCGGCGGCGACCCGTTCATCCTGTCGCCCCGCCGCCTGCGCGACGTGATGGCGAGGCTTGGCCGGATCGACCACGTGAAGGTCGTGCGCTTCCACACGCGGGTTCCCGCCGTGGAGCCGGAGATGGTCACCGACGCGCTGGTGGCGGCGCTGCGGGCGCCGGGCAAGGCGGTCTACGTCGCGCTGCACGCCAATCACGCCCGCGAGTTCACCCCCGCCGCCCGCGCCGCCTGCGCGAAGATTGTCGACGCCGGCGTCCCGATGCTTGGTCAGACCGTGCTGCTGCGTGGGGTCAACGACGACGCGGAGACCCTGACCGCCCTGATGCGCGCCTTCGTCGAGACGCGGATCAAGCCCTACTATCTGCACCACGGCGACCTGGCGCCCGGCACCAGCCACTTGCGGACCTCAGTCGCGGAAGGCCAGGCGTTGATGCGGGCGATGCGCGGCGCGGTCTCGGGCCTCTGCCAGCCGACCTACATCCTCGACATCCCTGGCGGCCACGGAAAGGTCCCAGTCGGACCCGACTACCTCTCTGACGAAGGCGTCGAGGACCCTGCAGGACGCCGCCACCCATATCCGCCCAAGGACGCCTGATGGCCTGGACGCGCCGCTTCGAGGAAACCGAGCCACAGCGGATCAACAAGTGGCTGGGCCAGTCCGGCGTCTGCTCGCGCCGCGAGGCCGAGGGGCTGATCGAACGCGGCCTGGTCAGCATCGACGGCGAAGTGGTCAAGGACGCCGGCCGCAAGATCCAGCCCGGCCAGACCCTGGTGTTGTCCGACGGGGAGGGAGCCGCGCCCCTCAGCGTCGTCCTGCACAAGCCCATGGGCGTCGTCTCGGCCCAGCCGGAACAGGGCCAGATCCCCGCCGTTCGCCTGCTGACCAAGGCCGACCTGATCGGCGAGAGCCCGCAGATCCCCGATCGCGACACCCGCCTGGCGCCGCTGGGCCGCCTCGACATGGACAGCCGCGGCCTGCTCATCCTTTCGGACGACGGCGTGCTGGCCAAGGCGATCATCGGCCCGGAGTCGGACCTGGAGAAGGAGTACCTTGTCCGGGTCACCGGCAAGATCACGCCGGAGAAGATCGCCCGGCTGTGCCACGGGCTTTCGATGGACGGCCGCCAGCTTAAGCCTGCCAAGGTCAGTGTCGTCGAGGGCCAGCAGCTGCGCTTCATCCTGAAGGAAGGCCGCAACCGGCAAATCCGGCGGATGTGCGAGCTCGTGGGCATGCACGTCATGGACCTGGTCCGAGTCCGCATAGGCACGCTACGGCTGGACAACCTGCCCGAGGGCAAGTGGCGCGTGCTCAGCGACCACGAACGGACCATGCTGATCAACCCTTAGGGCCGACCGAAATCCCGAGCGCCGCCAGCTCCCCCATCGGGGAGCGACTCGTCTTCGTCCGGCGTGCGCGGCAGCTAACCGGCCGGCAGCAACAGCTGGAAGACCGCGCCCTGCGGCGCGCCCGCCCGGTGCTCCAGCCGGCCGCCGTGCGCCAGCGCGATTTGCCGGGCCAGCGTCAGCCCGATGCCCGAGCCGCCAGCCTTGGTGGTGAAGAACGGCACGAACACCCCCTCCGGATCGCCGGCCGGCAGCCCCGGTCCGTTGTCGGCGACAGTGAGCGCAGTCTGTTCCTCATCCAGCGTGCAGGAGAGGTGCACCCGCGCGCCAGGGCGCCCGCGCACGGCGTCCACCGCGTTCTTCAGGAGGTTGATCGCCGCCTGTTCCAGGAGGTCCGGGTCGGCGTTGAGTTTCAGCCACGCCGGATGCACGGCGCTGGTGTAGCCGATGGCGTCGGCCCCGATCATCGCCGCGGCCAGCCGGTCGAGGCGTCCGACCAGTTCGGTCGCCGGCGTCAGCTCCTTCACCGCCGCGGGCGCGTCTGTCAGCCGGCGATAGCGCTCGACGAAGTGCATCAGGCCCTGGCTGCGTCGCGAAATCACCTCCGCGGCTTCGATGATCCTCGCGTCGGCGGCGTCGGGATGGCTGGCGCGCAGGTGGTCGGCGATGCTTTCCGAGAGCGAACAGATCGGCGTCAGCGAGTTCATCATCTCGTGGGCCAGGACGCCCACCAGGTCCTGCCAGGCCTTGATCTCCACCGCGTCGAGGTCGCCCGCGATGCTTTGCAGAGCGATCAGCCGCCGTACCCCGCCGCCACTGGTGAAGCCGGAGACCTGCGCAAGCATGGCCCGCTGGTCGGCCAGGCGTACGATCTCGCGGCCGCCGACCGGCAGGCTCAGCAGCCGCAGCACGGTGGCGGGGTTGAACGACTGCACCGCCGCGATCGGCCCGGGTTCGGCCCCCAGCGCTGTTCGTGCGGCGCGGTTGGCGGCGGTGATCACGCCCTTGTCGTCCACCACCAGCAGGGCGGCGCTGACCGTGTCGGCCAGGGCTTCCAGGAAGTCCGACCGCTGCTGGCGTTCCGCGCGGGTCGCCGCCAGCCGGTCGAGGGCGGCCTGGATCGCGGCGCCGAGGTCGGCGAGGCCCGGCGGCGTCGTCGGCCGCTCATAACCCTCGGCGGTCAGGCCATCGACGAATTGCGCCAGCACCCGATCGGCCGCGCGCGTGCTGCGGAAGAGGTCGAGCCCGACCAGCAGCAGCACCAGCAGCAAGACCAACGCGGTGGCGTAGAGCCCGCGCTGGACGGTCAGCAGGACTCCAAACGCCAGGCCGCTGATCGCCATCGCCCGCAAAGTCGCACCCAGGGCGAAGCCGGCCGCGCCGGAGGGCCGGCTAAAGGCCATGTCGTTCCATCCGGCGGTAGAGGGCGGGGCGGGTGAGGCCCAGCGCCGCCGCCGCGTGGCTGACATTGCCGTCATAGACCGCCAGCGCGCGTTCAATGGCGCGCCGCTCCAGGTCGTCGAGGTTCAGCGCCGCGCCGGAGGCCCGGCGTTGAGCGGTCAGCTCGGCAGCCGCCCGCATCGCCTGGACCAGAGCCTCGTTGCGCCAGGGCTTCAGCACGAAGTCCGCGGCCCCGCGCTTGAGCGCTTCGACTGCCAGCGCCACGCCGCCGTAGGTGGTCATCAGCACCACCGAGAGCGCGGGATCGGCGGCCTGCAGGCGCGCCAGGCTGTCGAGGCCCTCGCCGCCGTGCCGCTCGCCGGCTGTGAAATTCATGTCCAGCAACACGGCGTCGTAGAGGTGCGCCTGTTCGGCCAAGCCCTCCGGCGACGCCGCCAAGTCCACCCGCCCGGCGTCACGCGTCAGCGCCGCCGCCGCCGCCTTGAGCACGTCTGGGTCGTCATCGACGATGAGGTAGGCGCCGGGCATGTCTTGAATCTACGGCCTCGCCTGCGCCGGGGCAAAGCCAGTCCGGTCAAAGGCTTGCGCGCCGTCCGGCCCCGCGGCGGATCGAGAGGTGTCCGTTTCCGGACAGCGACGCGTGGCTTCTCAGCCCTCAATGTCGCTAAGGCCTTGAGTGCGTTGCGTTTCGTTCGGCGTCCACTCCGCGAGACACTCGATGGCATGACAGCGGTGATGGACAGGGCGATCGAGCGGCCGGCGTGGCGGCGGCGCCGGATCGTGCTCGCCGCGGGCGTCGCGGCGATCGTGCTGGCGGTCGGCGGCGTCGGAGTGACGATCCTGAACGGCGCAGCGTCCGGGGCGCGGGTGCCGGCGCAGGGCGTCACGCTGGGTACGGTCGAACGCGGCGTATTCCATGACTTCGTGGTCCTGCGCGCCACAGCCCAGCCCAAGGACGTGATCTATCTCGACGCGCTGGAAGGCGGCCAGGTGCAGGAAGTCCTCGCCCAGGCCGGCGACATGCTGGCGGCCGGCCAGCCGCTGCTGCGGTTCCGCAACACCGAGCTGGAGCTGGAGGTCCTGGACCGCGAAGGCCGCCTGGTGGAGTCGATCACCCAACTCCAGAGCTACGAGAAGCAGCTGGAAGACGCGCGCGTGGCCAACGAGAAGGCCGCCGCCCAGATCGAATACGACATCACCCGTCTGCAGCGGGTGGCGCAGCGGCGTGACGCCCTGCTGGCCAAGGGCTACGTGCCGCGCGACCTGCACGAACAGGTCCACGACGAGCTCGATCACAACAAGAAGCTGCTGCCGCTGCAGGTCTCGTCGAACGCCGAGCAGGAGACCCTGCGCCGCCGCCAGATCCCGCAGATCCGCAGCGAGCTCGCCACCCTGCAGGAAAGCCTGAAGGTCACCCGCTCGAAGCTCGACAACCTGGTGGTCCGCGCGCCCGTCGCCGGCCGGCTGACCGACATGGACATCAAGCCCGGCGAAATCCGCAACCGCGGCCAGCGGCTGGGTCAGATCGTTCCGAACACCGGCTTCAAGCTGCAGGCCCAGATCGACGAATACTACCTCGACCGTGTGCGCCCGGGTCAGACGGGCGTCGTCACCCTGGAGGGCCGCGATCTCCCCATGCGGGTGACGCGCGTCGACCCCCAGGTGAAGAATGCGACCTTCCAGGTGGATCTCGCCTTTGAAGGCAGCATGCCGCGTGGCCTTCTCCCCGGCCAGGCGCTTGAGGGCCGGCTGACGCTGGGGGGCGATCGGCCGGCCCTCGTTTTACCCGCCGGCGCCTTCCTTGAGCGGACCGGCGGGGACTGGGTGATGGTGGCGGATTCCAACGGGATACGCGCCGAGCGCCGGCAGGTGCGGATCGGCCGCCGCAGCGCAGAACAGGTCGAAGTGCTGGCGGGCCTGCGGGCCGGCGAGCGGGTGATCACCTCGGACTACACGGGCTTCGAAAAAGCCGATCGCATCATTCTGGAAAAATAGCGGAGGGGCGGATGCTCAAGCTCGAGAACGTCAGCAAGGTCTACCGGACGACCGAGGTCGAGACCCTGGCGCTGAACGAAATCTCCATGTCGGCTGGACCCGGCGAGTTCGTCGCGATCATGGGGCCGTCCGGCTGTGGAAAGTCCACGCTGCTCAATGTCCTTGGCCTCTTGGATACGCCCAGCGGCGGGTCGTATAGCTTCTTCGGCGAAGAGGTTTCCGGCCGTTCCGAGGCCCAGCTCACGGCGCTGCGCCGCGATCGCATCGGCTTCGTCTTCCAGAGCTTCAACCTGATCGACGACCTGACGGTGGCCGAGAACGTCGAGGTGGCGCTGCTCTATCGCAAGGTTCCCGCCGCAGATCGCCGTCGCCGGGTCGCCGAGGCGCTGGAGCGGGTCGGCATCGGGCACCGCGCCAAGCATCGCCCGCAGCAGCTCTCCGGCGGCCAGCAGCAGCGCGTCGCCGTGGCCCGCGCGTTGGTCTCCGACCCCAGCCTCATCCTCGCCGACGAGCCGACCGGCAACCTGGACACCGCCAACGGCGAGGCGGTGATGAAGCTGCTGACCGAGGCCGCCACGGCCGGCGTGACGGTGATCATGGTCACCCACTCGCTCGCCCACGCCGCCGTCGCCCAGCGCACCGTCAAGCTGCTGGACGGCCGGGTGGTCTCCGAAACATTGCTGGCCGCCTGAGGAGGCGTTTCGATGTTCCGCAACTATCTCTCAGCCGCCCTGCGGAACCTGGCCCGCAATCGCCTTTACGCCGGGCTCACGATCGCCGGTCTCGCCATCGGCTTCGCCGCAGCGCTGCTGATCGGCCTCTACGTCCGCGATGAGCTTACCTACGACCAGTTCATCCCCGGGCACGAGCGGACCTACCGGATCACCCAGACCATTCAGCTCGAAACCAACAAGCCGATCTACACCAGCCTGACGCCCATGATGCTGGTGGACCCGTTCCGGCTGGATTTCCCGGAGGTCGAAGCGGCGGCGCGCATTTCGCCCGCCTACTTCCCGCCGAGCGTTCGGCGCGGCGACCTGGTGGTGGCGGAGCAGAATTTCGTCTGGGCCGACCCGGACCTCTTCAAGGTGCTGCCGCTGCCGTTGTTGGCGGGTCAGCACGCCGGTGCGCTGGATGCGCCCGACAGCCTGGTGATGACCCGAAGCGCGGCCCGCAAGTATTTCGGGAAGGACGCCCCGATCGGGGGCGTGCTGCTGGTCGATGGCCGGCCCATGCGTGTGACCGCGGTCCTGCGCGACTTCCCGTCCAACAGCGATATCCCCGGCGAGGTGTTCGGCTCGAGCCGCGCGCCCCGCAGCACGGTGTCGGAATTCTCGGCGATCAACAGTTCCGGCAACAACACTCTCGCGACCTTCATTCGCCTGCGCCCCAACGCTAGCGTCGCAACGATGCTGCACCGGCTTCCGGAATTCATCCGCCAACGGCTGCCGCAGCCTCCAGGGGTGGGCACAATGCGGCGCTCGTTGCAGATCATCCCGCTGATGAAGGTGCACCTTCATCCCGAACTGCAGGGCGCCTTCAACGCCAAGCCGCCGGTCGATCCGGGCATCGTGATGGCGATCGGCGCGGCTGGCGTCCTGATCGTCCTGGTGGCTGGCATCAACTTCGTCACCCTGATGACCGCCCGCGCCGCGCGACGGGCGCTTGAGGTTGGAGTTCGCAAGGCCGCCGGTGCGACGCGGAGCGCTCTCATCGTCCAGTTCATGGGTGAGGCCCTGCTGTACGTCCTGTTGGGCGGCCTGTTGGCGGTCGCCCTGGCCGAGCTCGCGCTTCCCGCATTCAACCTCCTGCTCCAACGGAAGATCGTGCTGGATTACGTGGGTGATCCCGCGCTGGCGGCCAGCCTGCTGGGGGTGTTCCTGGTGACGGCGCTGCTGGCGGGCGCATATCCCGCCTTCGTCCTCTCGGGGTTCCGTCCCGCCGCCACGCTCAAGGGCGGGCTGGTCCACGCCAGCGGCGGCGTACGGCTGCGCGCGATCCTGGTCGTCGCCCAGTTCGCGGTGCTCATCGGCCTGGTGATCGTCGCGATCACCATCGCGCGGCAGACGTTGTTCGCCCTCAACGAAGGCATGCGCGTCGACAAGGACCAGATCGTGCTCCTGGCGTCGCAGCCCTGCATTGAGCCGCTGCGCGACGAAGCGGCGAAGCTGGCCGGCGTGCGCGCCGCCTCCTGCGCCTCGGCGACGAGCCTCAATCTGTCCGACAACAACGACTCGATGGTGTTCGCTGGCCGCAACGTGGCGATGAATATCCAGGCCGTCGACTTCACCTACTTCGACGTTCTCTCGGTGAAGCCCGTGCATGGGCGCCTGTTCGACCGCAGGCGCGCCGCGGACGGTCCTCCCGCCGACAACGACGTGGCCCAGCCCCTGGTTATCAACGAATCGGCCGCGCGGCGCCTCGGCTTCGCGTCGTCAGCGCAGGCGCTCGGCGAGTCCATCCAGTGGCACGGGCTTTGGGATGAATCGCTGCGCCAACCCACTATGGTGGTTCAGCCGCTGCGGGCTTCGCAGATCATCGGCGTCGTTCCGGACTTCACACTTGGATCCGTGCGTCAGCCGATCCCGCCGACCGTGTTCGCCGTCGGCCGCAACCTGCCGCCGGACTCGGTGGGAATGATCGTGAAGCTCGACGGTCAACGCACTCCCGAGGCCCTGGCGGCGCTCGATGGCCTCTGGAAGCGCCTCGGCGGCGGACGGCCGATGCTTCGGGTGTTCCTCGACCAGTTCACGATGCGGCTCTACCTCGACACCATCGTCCAGGGCGCGACCATCGCGGCGGCGGCGATCGTGGCGCTCTCCATCGCTGCCCTCGGCCTGTTTGCACTCTCCGCCTACACGACGGAACGGCGCACTAAGGAGATTGGGGTTCGCAAGGCCATGGGCGCCAGTACGTCCGACATCCTCAGGCTGCTGCTGTGGGAGTTCAGCAAGCCGGTCTTGCTGGCCAACCTGATCGCCTGGCCGGCTGCGTGGCTGATCATGGACTGGTGGCTGAAGGGGTTCGCCTATCGCGTCGGCCTGGCCCCCTGGACCTTCCTGGCGGCGTCGGTCGGGGCCATCGTCATCGCCCTGGCCACCGTCTTCTTCCATGCGTTGAGGGTCGCCCGCTCCAGGCCGGTGGCGGCGCTGCGCTACGAGTGAGGCGCAGCGTCCGAGAGCGTGACGTAGAGCTCGCTCTCCAGCACCCACTGGCCGGTCTGCTTCTTCCAGGCGGCCATGTAGCGACCGGACATGCCGCCGCCGTCCCAATGGGCGACCCACTGGCCGGTCTCGGCGGCGCG
>JBOHKZ010000293.1:0-2304 GCA_050729355.1 Phenylobacterium sp.
GCTCTGCGCCTACGAGCCGGAGCAGATCTATGTGCACGCGGTCTACCCGCACGGCCGGCACCTGGCGGCCAAGGTGAGGGCGTTCGTGGACTTCCTGGCCAAACGCTACGCCGGCGAGCCCGAGTGGCACCAGGGCTGGGGCGTCGCGGAGCGGAAGATAGCCTAGGGCGTCTTCGCCGCCCGCCGCTCGCTCAGGAACCGCGCCATCGAGACGGACGGCTCGTCGGTGGACCAGGCGTCCTCGAAGGCCTCGATCCCGGCGGCGATCGCCTGGGTCATCGGCAGCTCCTCCCAACGCTGCATCAGCGCCTTCTGGATCTGCACCGCGCGCGGCTCGGCTTCCAGCAGCTTGTCGAGCAGGGCCTCGCAGGCTGCGCCGAGCTGGTCCGGCGGGTGCGTTTCCTCGACCAGGCCCCAGGCGAGGGCGTCGGCGGCGGAGAACGTCTCGCCGGTCATCAGGATGCGGCGGGTGCGGCCCCAGCCGATCAGCGAGGGCAGCAGGGCGGCTTCCACCACGGACGGCAGGCCGAGCTTGACCTCCGGCATCCCCAGCGTCGCGTTGTCCGCACAGAGGCGCAGGTCGCAGGCCGCGGCGATCTCCAGGCCTGCGCCCAGGCACCAGCCGTTGATGGCCGCGATCACCGGGACCGGCGTGTCGCGGATTGCCTGGCAGACGCCGTGCACGCGGCTGATGAACGCCTTGGCTTCGGCCGGCCCTGAGAGCGCGGCCATCTCGTCGATATTGGCCCCGCCGATGAACGCCTTGTCGCCCGCGCCGGTCAGGACGATGGCGCGCAGTCCGAGATCGGCGGCCAGGCCGTGGAAGAGGTCGCTGAGCTGGCCCATCACCTGCGACGTCAGGCTGTTGAGCTTCTTCGCATTGTCGATGGTGACGAAGGCGACGCGGCCTCGGGCGCGGTCTTCGTAACGGACTGTGACATAGGAGATCATTGTTCAGTCACGGATATCATGTTCTCCTAAATTCGCCTGGGCATCTTACAGCCGAAGTGGCGTCCGGTTCGGCGTCCGGAAGATGCCCCAACGAAAGCGGTTTGAGCCAAATCATTGGATGTGGCTCGGAGGAAGGACACGCAGATGGCCGACGGCAACATCACCAAGGATAGACTGTACGACGCCGTGGCGCCGGACGATTTCGAGTCGATGCTCGAACTCGACCGCTACGGCAACCGCTCGACCGTCTTCGACAAGATCATCTCGGCCACGCACGACCATTTCTGGGATCCGCTGGACCCGAAATACATCGACTTCTCCGCGCCCTGGGACATGGAGAACGAGCCGCTGCTGCCGGACGATCAGGTGATGAGCCTTGGTGTCCCGTATGTGCTGGAGCACCTCGAGAAGACCGGCCAGAAGGCGAAATTCATCAACGAGATGACCCTTTGGCAGTTCTCCTCGATCCTGCACGGCGAGCAGGGCGCGCTGAACCTGTCGGCTAGCCTGTGCCACGTGATCTATGACCAAGGCGCCCAGGAATACGCCGCCAACCAGACCCGCGAAGAAGCCCGCCACGTCACCGCCTTCGCCAAGTACATCAAGGCGCGCTGGGGCCGCCCGCGTCCGTGCGGCACGGTGCTGAAGCAGCTCCTGGTCGACATCATCGAGGCGCCGGAGGTCTACAAGAAGATCATCGGCATGCAGATGCTGGTCGAGGGCCTGGCCATGGGCGCCTTCGCCACCGGCTTCCAGTTCAACCGCGACCCGCTGGCCAGGAAGCTCTTCCAGCTGGTGATGACCGACGAGGCCTTCCACCACAAGTTCGGGAAGATCTGGGCCGACCGGACCATTCCGAAAATGAGCCAGGAGGAGCGCGACACGGTCGAGGACTGGGCCGCCCACTGCTTCCAGAGTCTGCTCTTCAACATGGGCTCGCCGGTGCAGCAGGCCGAGGTCTATCGCGACTTCGGGCTCGACCCGGAGAAGGTGCTGGAGGGCGTCCGGGCGATCATCCAGAACGACGATGCGCGCCGCGAACGCCTGAAGAGCCAGACGAACATCTTCCGGGTGCTCATCAAGACGCTGTTCAACGCCGGCCTGATCACCGACCGCACCAAGGCCTTCTATGCGACCTACGTCGACATGGAGGAGCTCAAGGGCGAGGGCGAGAAGATGGTCGGCGACGACATCGCCGAGGAGGGCATCAAGTACCTCCAGGAGATCAACTTCCGCGACCGCGCCGCGCCGGTAAGCATCGCGGCGGAGTAGGGCTCGATCTCCCCTCCTGCGCCCTGGGAGGGGACGCCGTTCTGACTGGCTGAACTGGCAGGCCGTGGGGCGATCCGATAT
>JBOHKZ010000294.1:0-16897 GCA_050729355.1 Phenylobacterium sp.
GGGCCACGATCTGCTGCGAGGCTCCGATGTCCGAAGACCCCCTCCGCGACGCGTTGCACCGGCGCTCCGGCCCCGCCCTGCGGCGCGCAGCGCTTTGTCCTTCGGTACCGGTAGAGATTGCTCCGGAACGTATTCAACGACACGTCCAGCCCTTCCGCCTTTAGCGCCACGACGATCGCTTCATGCGAAATGCCTTCGCTGATCCGGCGGTCGATCTGAGGCATCAGCCGGCGAAGGCGGGCGGCGACGCTGGCGGGCCGGAGCGCGTCCAACGCGTCGCGGAGGGGGTCTTCGGACATCGGAGCCTCGCAGCAGATCGTGGCCCTCAGCGCTTCCCGGATTGAGAATCGCCGCCAGCGATTCACAATCCGACATTTGTCCTACCTATGGTTTAAGTTTGCATCACCCTTCGCGATCTTTGCATCATCACCGCAGCATCTCGAACAACCGACGTGTGATCCGTATGTGATCGGTGTGTGATCGCAATGGGATTGCGATCGTTCTGCCGGCTTCCAGCCGCCAGAATGGTTGGATACCCCCTTTTGATGAACTTCTGCGCCCTTTAAAGCCTTATTCCATCTGTATACGGACTTCTTTTTCCCCTTAACTTGGCGATACACCATACGCACCTACCCGGTGCGCATAAGCTATTGATATTGCATGAATTTTAGAGATTTTGGCGGCCCAAAGCCGCGTGAAATGTGTTCGCGAGCTACTTCAGGATGTTCGTAAGCCGTTATCTTTCCACGGCTATTTTGTACTCAACATGTACTCGAAGGACCAACTAGCTACATGAAGCTGAGTAACCTCGTAACCGTACGCCTCGGGCACGATTTTTACGTCCGATACTCGACCGCCGCGGCCGCTGCCGGCATCCCGCTGGCTACCTATCTCCGCAACCGTCTGGAGTCGGAGGAGACCGTCGAAACACACCTGAGGGCAATTCGTCAGGACCTGGCGTTCGCACCTCAGGGGCGCCCCGGCTCACCGGCCGCTTCAGATGATCGTGCGATCCGCTTGGAGACCCTGCTGTTGCTCCGGACCATCGCGGGTCCTGACCGCTCCAAGGCCGCCCAGAGCGAGCTAGAGCGTCAGGGCCTCACTCTTTGGACGGGCGAGGAGGGCTCTCACGCACCCGGATGACACCTGCCTAACCCTTGGCCGCCACCGGCGTCGCGTCGGTTTCGAAGCCACTCCAGATGTCTGCGAAAACGACGCGCGTGTCGCGACATGGCATGCCCACATACCGACTTTCCCTAGACAGATCGCGTCCTGTCGCCTGCCCTCCGAGAGGGTCGTCTGAAGGCTATGAAGGGAAGGGTCGGGGACTGCTATGATCCGGCATTCCCAGAGTCAGGGTGATGCGCCGCCATGCTCCAAGGTTTGATCAATTTTGCCATGACGCTGCCTGGGGCGGCCCTGGTTTTCATCGTCGCTTATTTCGTGTGGCGTCGCCTGGAACGTGCGGCCTCATCTCCTGGGTCGCCGAACGCGGCGCCGGCCAGCTGCACACAGCCGAGGTTGCCTGACGTGAATTGATCGGCATTGAGCGTAGTCGCCCACCTGAGCACGGTCGCCGAGGGGCGGAAAAGAACCGCGGGGATCCTAACGCGGGCTAGTGGAGGATCGCGTAGACCGGGAAGGCGCCGACGGTGAGGAAGCCCGCAAGGAAACCACCGCCACCGTAGACCAAGCCCTGCCACCTGATCGGAACACATTGGTGGTTCGCCTCTTCGGTCAGCTGAGAGCGCGCGCCGTTGGCGCCATCGCGAGCTCCTAGCTTTTTGAGCTTCGCTTCAATTGACAAAATCGTCTGAATATGTCATATTAGGTCATAGAAAAAATATGACATCGATTGCAGAGCACCTCACCGCTGAGCAGGTAAGGGCCGCAAGGGCCCTTTTGGCGTGGTCTCAACAGGATCTCGCGGCCGCGGCTCGCGTGGCCATATCAACCGTTGCGGACTTCGAGCGGGGCGCACGGACTCCAGTCGCCAACAACGCTCAGGCCATTCGTGAGGCGTTCGAGACAGCAGGACTGGAGTTCCTGGCCGCAGGGGTGGTGTCAAAGGCGATGCTGCCGCCGGCCCCCCCTGTGCCCCATGCCGGCGGCCTGGTCCGCTGGGTGAACGCGACGCACCTCTCGCAGTGGGGCGAAACCCGGAATGGGCAGAGCGGCATGCCCGAACTTCTGAGCCGGTTGGTCTACGCCACGGTTGGGCCCGCAGCTCAGATTCGGTTCCCCGCAGACGAGAGCGTCCAGTACCCCGGCTGGGACGGCGTTTGTGTGGTCGCCAATGGCGGGCGCTACGTTCCCGCCGGACCGTCCGTCTGGGAGATCGGCGCGCAGCGCAGCGGGGTTCGGGCCAAGGCGGACGAGGACTTCGACAAGCGCTCCACCGACCCGCTCGGTCGTGTAGCGGCCGACACCACCTTCGTCTTCGTCACTCCGCAGCGCTTTGTCGGCAAGGACAAGTGGGTCGCCGACAAGAAGGCTCTCGGCGTGTGGCGCGACGTCGTCGCCCTTGATGCTGACGACCTGGTCCACTGGTTGGAGACCTGTCCGGCGGTGGCGCAATGGCTCTCGATCCGTATCGGCCGCCGTCCCGCCGGACTGCGCAATCTCGAAGAAGCCTGGTCGGAATGGGCCGGCGTGTCCGAGACGCCGCTAACCGCTGATGTGCTGGTGACCGGCCGCGAGGACGAACAAACGACGGTCCTGAAGTGGTTGCGCGGCACACCGGAATTGCTCTCAGTGCAGGCCGAAGCGCCCGAGGAGGCGATCGCCTTCCTGCACGCCGCGCTCGGTCCGCTCCCCACCCCCTATCGCTTGAGCTATCTCGGGCGCTGCGTCGTCGCGGACACGCCGGACACCGCTCGTGAGTTGCTCGGTTTGGGCACGCCGCTGATCATCGTGATGGCCGAGCCCGACGGCGGCGTCGCCCAGCGGCTCGTCGCCGACGGGCATCACGTCTTCGGCGCCTATGGCCCGAACGCCACCGCCGCGTTCAACGTCATTCGCCTTGCGCGGCCTTGGCGTTATGACCTCGAGCGGGCACTGATCAGCGCTGGTGTGCGCGATGAGGACGCCCACCGGCTGGCGCACGCCTCTGGTCGCAGCATAACAGTGCTGCGCCGCCTAATGCCGGCCGCACCGCACAGCCGCACGCCCTGGTCGAGCCCGGCCGCGCCGGAGCTGATCGCCGCCATGTTCGCGGGCGCCTGGTCCGACCGTGCGCCGAAGGATCGCAAGACCCTCAGTGATTTGGCGGGCCGGCCCTATGAGGACGTCGCTTCCGTCCTGGCCCCGCTAGCGGGCTTGGGTGGCCCGCTCGTGCGGGTCGGCGATATGTGGAAGGTGGTCTCGCCGCAGGACCTGTTCACCCAGATCGGCGGCCAGATCACGCCCGACCAGCTGCACCGATTCGAAGTCGCCTTTCAAACGGTCCTGGGAACGATAGATCCGCGCTTCGACCGTCGGCCGAAGAGCAAGTACTACGAAGAGGAAGGTGAGTTCGGCGAGGAGCCGAGCGGCGCCCTGCGTCGTGGCCTGACCGAGGCGATGATCGCACTGGCGGTCTATCCGGAACGGGCCAGTTTGCTTCCGCGGGTGGAGGGCCGCGTATCGGCGGCCATTCGCAAGCTTCTCGACGGCGCTTCCCCGGCGCTGTGGTGGTCGCTCTCCAGCGATTTCCATAATCTGGCTGAAGCTGCGCCCTCGGCCTTCCTGGACGCGTTGGAGCAGGCCCTCGAGGGAGACGAACCGGCGGTGGCGGCGCTGTTCCGTAGCGACGAGGGGATGATGCATCCCCGGGAGTACCTGTCGAACCTGCTGTGGTCCCTGGAAATGCTGGCCCGCAGTCCCGAGTATCTGACGCGGGCCGCGCTGGTCCTTTCCCACCTCGACGCTATCGATCCGGGAGGCACATGGGGCAACCGGCCGTCGGCGTCGCTGCGGCGCATCTTCCTGGGCTGGTCGCCACAGACCTACGCGACGCCTGATCAGCGCCTGAAGGTGATTGACCGCATTATCAAGGTCGAACCTGTGGTGGGCTGGAAGCTGCTTCTGCGCCTTGCCCCGCGCAATCACGATACCTCCGAGCCTTCCTCGAAAGCCAACTGGCGGGACTTCTCGACCGACCGCCCCGAGGTGATTACCTGGCAATCGGTCGCCGTCCACGCTCGCGCCATCGGCGCCCGTCTCCTCGAAGGGGTGGGCGACGACGTCGGCCGTTGGAGCGAACTAACCGAACACTGGGGTCATTTCGACCCGGACTGGCGGCGTAAGGCCGCTGAACAACTTGAATCCATTGCGCCATCGGTGACCGATGCCGCCGACCGCGAGCGTTTGCGCGACAAGCTCCGCACCCTCGTGCACCACCACCGTGACTTCAGCGATGCGCAATGGGCCATGCCCGAGAGCGACTTGGTTGCGTTCGACCGAGTGATCGAGATCCTACGCCCGGTCAGCGCAGAAGATCGCTTTCGTTGGCGCTTCCAGGCCGGAACCCACCGCTTCAGCCCGAAACTAAAATGGGAGGAACAGCAGAAGGTCATCGAAGCCGAGCAGACCGAGGCGGCGGAGGCCCTGATTGCCGACTGCACGCCCGATCAGCTCTTCAGTTTCGCCGAAACGGTGCAGCTGCAGCACGCCCTTGGGATGGCTATCGCCCGAACTCAGGCCCCAGAGACGGTGAAGCTGGACCTTATGAAGACGGGGCTGATGTCGGAAGCCGTTTCCGCCGCGGACGTCGGCGTGGGGATCCTGGTGGCGCTAAAGGTGGCGCGCGGGGAGGACGGCGACGCCTGGGTGGAGGAAGTGTGGCGGCAAGCCATTGCCGAGGCTTGGGGCGAGGGCGCCGAGGTCCGCATCGTTCGCCAGTTGCCGACGATGTCGTCAACCTGGAGCGCTGTGGCGGCGCGTTCGGGGAGCCTCTCGGAGGCCTACTGGCGGTCGCTCCCATTCTATTGGCTGCCGAACGACGCGGACGCGGAGTTCGTCGTCGATCAACTGATCACGGTCGGCCGCGCGAAAGACGCGGTGAGTTGGCTGGGACACAGGATCGAGACGCCGCCTGACGGAGCTCTATTGGTTCACGCTTTGCTCGCGGCTGCGAAATCCGAGCAGGAGCTTCACGGCAACGACGCCACGATGTTTAGCCACTATGTCGGGCTGCTCCTCGGCCGCCTTGACGAGGACGATTCGGTTGACGAGCAACAGATCGTCGGCCTGGAGTGGATCTACTTCCAGGCCCTACAGCACTCGGAGCGGCCGGCGCGCACCCTGCACCGCGCGCTGGCCCGCGACCCCAAGTTCTTCGTCGACCTGCTCACGCTGATTTACCTTCCGGACAAGGAAAGTGGCGTCACGGAGCCCGAGCCTGAAGACATGGATCATGTACGGAATATGGCTACCCAGGCTCATGACGTTCTTCACTACTGGGCGCACGTGCCGGGCGCTGACGAAACGGGCAAGATCGACGGCGCAGCGCTGGAGAGCTGGGTCAAGCAGGCGCGCAAGCTGTTGAAAGACCTGGGTCGCGGCGAGATCGGCGACAGTAAGATCGGGCAGATTCTTGCCGCAGCCGTGCGGGAGCCCGAACAACCCTGGCCGCCCGAGCCGGTCCGCGACATCATCGAGACGGCGCGCAGCCGCCCGCTCGAGTCCGGATTCGAAGTCGGCGTTTACAATCGCCGCGGCGTCACGGTCCGCGCGCCCCACGACGGCGGCGAGCAGGAGCGCGTTCTGGCGGAGGGGTATCGTCAGGACGCCGAGGCCCTGCGGTTTGATTATCCTCGGACGGCGGCGTGCCTGGAGCGGATCGCCACTACCTATGAAGTGGACGCGACCCGAGAAGACCTCAGCGCCGAGCAAAGGGACTGGCTATGAATGTCCCTCTTGAACACTTGGCAGCCCTCCATTATTATCCTCACAGGATAAGATAAGATGGAGTCGCTGCCCGAGCACGATCTCGCCTTTCTGCTGGATTTCGATGGCGCCCGTTACCTCTTCGAGGAGGGGTATTGGGTGAAGATCGAGGTGAGCCGGACGGACCCGACGCCGCAACGGCCGCATGGGCTGTCGTACAGCTTCACGCTGCACGATCCCGAGGGCAAGCGGCTGCTGGGGTTCGACAATGCCCACGCCGCGCCGCCCCTCGGCGGTCGGTACAAGGTCAAGCCGGTCACGCACGATCATTGGCATCGGACCGAAAAGGACGCCGGCCGACCGTATGTTTTCACGTCGGTTTTCGACTTGGTGCAGGATTTCCTGACGGAGGTCGAACGGGTCCTAGGAGAGCGAGGCGTCTCTGCGGTGATGGTCGATGCGAAAGGTCAGACCGATGCCAAAGACGAAGGTCCAGAGCTGGGCGGCGTTCAAGAATGACCTACTGGCCGCAGCAAAAGGCGCGCCAGCGCCTGTGGACGCGGGCGGTCTCATCGTGGAAAGCGCCGAGGCTTTGATGCGACTGCTCACCCCGGAGAACCGCGAGCTCCTTAGGGTCATTCGCGACGAAAAGCCGGCGTCGGTGGCCGCGCTCGCGAAGCTAGTTCATCGCGCCGAGCCCAATCTCGCGCGGACGCTCGGCAAGCTGGAAGCAGCTGGCCTTGTCGCGTTTCGGCAAGACGGAAGGCGGCGTGCGCCCTTCACGCTCGCGCGGCGATTTTCCGTCCATATCGACCCGTTCGGTCCCCATGATCGGATCGAAGTCGCCTAGAGCCTTCTGCGCCACGATTCAGCGAAGCACTGCTAGGTCTCGGCGCCCGCAGGCACCTGGATCCAGAACGCTTCGACTGCTGCCGCATACCTGCCCGCGATTCAGGGGGCCTGTTGGGTGGCGTTCCGCGATCGAGCCTGCCTACGGCGCACTTCGCCTAGGATCGGGGGCGGCGCCCTCCGACAGGGTGCGGATGAACGCAATCGCCTCGTCCATGTCCCAGATCACCTGGCATGCGAAGAGCTTGTCCAGGGCGACCTTGCCCGAAGTGATGGTCTTCGCGAGCGGTCGCTCCGTTAGGAACGCCTGACAATGCGACAGGGCGGCCCCTGCATGTTCGAAATCAAAGAGGTCGTTGACGTCGAACTTCTGCCCCTTGTTCCAGCGGAAGGCGGCGTGAAGCGCGGCTCCGACATGGAGCGAACGCAGCTGCTGGCGGGGCGGTCCCTTTCGTAGAGCCGCCGCAATGAGTCCGCACCACATTTGGCGGAACTCTAGCCAGTGGCGACTGCCTGGCTCTGGGGGCTCGATCCCCTTCGCCCGGGCCATATCGGCCACAACAGCCATGGCGATGTCGCCGGAGATGTCTGCCGCGCCGGCGGCTTCGTGCGAATAGGTCTGCTGGAAGCTCTTGAGGCCGTGCTTGTGGACGCCCACGTCGCGGTTCAACTGGCGCGCTAGCTCTCCGAAGTCCTCATTGTCGTCCCAGGGCGCGAGCTGCTCGACGAGATGGGAGACGCTCGTGGCGTCCCAAAGTCTCGCCACCAGCGAGTGCTGGACTTCGAGCGCGGAGCTGAGCTCCAGGTCGCTGAAGGTCGGAACGGGAAAGCCGAGGAATCCGTAGGGCCGCGTCCACACCAGGCGCCGGAGCGGCGGCGGGGGACCGGTGTCGCCGGGGGCATGGGTGTGGATGAAGTGGGCGATCTCGGTGCTCCACCTTTGCTGCCCGTCCAGCACGAGTATGCCCCGGCTGAGCTCATCCATCAGCGCGGCCGTCTCGAGCCGAGAGCCCTGCTCGGACTGCTTCGAGACCTCGAAGAGGGAGGCTTCGCTCACGGGGCAAAATGCCTGGCCGGAGCTGACCGCACCGCGGAGCCGGCCCAGCAATTCGCGGCCTCGGATCCCGAGCACGCCCCGTTGTGCGTCGCGCAGGATGATCCAGTAGCGTGTGTCCAGATAGACTGCGCTCAGCGGCTCGACCTTCGCCCCGAGCTCAAGGCCAAGCTCCACTTGCTGGTTTAGGAGGTTTTGCTGGAGCGCCAGTTCGAAATCAGCCGCGGAAACCATCCGCCTACCTCGGACGTAGGAGGGAACGGATGAGCGGCGGCGAGGCGCTGGCGATCATGCTGCTCTGACTGGCCACGGCGAGATTTATGTGGCGGACGTTCTCTGCCGAGACGGGATGCAGAGATACGCGGCCGGCGCCGAGCCCTAGCCCAACTGCGACGTCCGGGGCGATGGCGAGCCAGGTTTCGCATTCAGGATGACGCAGGTGCGTCTTGCCGGGGCTGGTCAGCTTCACGACGGGGCGGCTCGCTAGGACGAACTGCTTGTTGGGCTGCGCCACGCGCAGGACGGCCATGCCGCGGCTCCGAAGCGCATCTAAGACGCCCTCCGTGACCCCGAGGGCGCTCAGTCGGGCATTGTGAATGAGCCGCGCTCGCTGGCCTGGCGTGGAAAGGCGATCGATCTCGTCCGATTGATGCGGGAAGTGGGCGCGTGCGCGATCGATCGTCGATCGAAAGACGTCGTCGGCCATGGCTTGGCCTTCCTGCGAATTCCGCATGTCTGGCGCGCGCTTCCACTGGATTGTGAGGAACAGGTACCAGAGGTCCAGATCGTCGGATGTGAGGTCGGGCGGTCGGCCGGCTCTAGCGGCAGTCAGGATCCGTTCGAACAGGCCCGCGGCAAGATCCTCTAAGCCTGCGAGCCGGCCCTCGGTGCGAGGAACGCGCCGCCCATCCTCTTCGATTTCGCTGTAAAGGTGCCGTTCAAAGAAGAGGGTGTCGGGACGGCCCCGGAAGATCTCCGGGGTGGGGTTGCAGCGGCGAGCTGCGTATAGCCATCCCTCCCGATCCACGAAGTGCTTCTGAAGCATTCGCGGGACGAAGTGGTGGCGATGGGGAGGTTGTGGGACTGACATCCGGCTCCGGCCGATACGACTGCTCATTCTACCGTTGCCGCCGATTCGGCGGTCAGTCGAAGCTGCGGGAGCGCTGCGTCAATATCGGTCGCCGCACCCGCACAGAGCTATGCGCTTGAGCTGCCGGAGGGGCTGAAGCATTTTCGCCTAGCCTCGGCTGGTGGCGCTCCTGGGCCGGGACGCGTTGGCGCGACGGCAAGCAATCTGGGCGAGCCATGGACATGACACGCGAGGAACTCCACGAGCAGGTCTGGTCCCAGCCGATGCGGACGCTGGCGAAGTCGATAGGGATATCCGACGTGGCCCTCGCGAAGAGATGCAGGGTAGCCAACGTGCCTGTGCCGCCCCGGGGCTGGTGGGCGCGGAAGGAGGCGGGAAAGCCGGTCAAGGTAGAGCCCCTCCCGCCACTTCCGTTCACGATGGCGAACTACTTTCCCGCGATCGAGCGAGCGGTGAGCGGGACGGACGTCGCCGTGTCCGCCATGCAACGGCCGGATGGTGAGATGCCTGGCCCGCCGGTCTTTCGTGACATGGCGGCGGTCAGCGACGAGATCCGCTCCGCCGTAAGGGCGATCAAGGTACCTGCAAGCCTGACGAACCCGCACACCATCGTCGCCCGCCTTTTGAGGCAGGATGCGCAGCGCAAGCCCACCCCTTCCGTCAGTCCCTATTTTCCCGACCGTCACGGGCCGAAGTTTGCGACGCCGATCCAGCAGCGACGGCTTCGCATCCTGTCCTGCATCCTGACGGAGCTGGAACGCCTGGGCTGCAAAGCGAGTGGCAACACCCACGCCGGTGAGCGGTTCAGCGTCAGCGTCGGCGGCTGCTGGACCTACATCTTTTTCGGGATCGAGGGCGGCCCGGCCACGAGCTATTTCCACCGTGACCGCGGAAGCTATAGGCAGAGCGATCGCGAGCGGCTCAGGTTCGACTTCGTCGAACATGACGAGCGCACGCCGCCAAAGCGCATCTGGCGGGAGGACGAGCGGCCCCTCGAACAGCAGGCCACCGAGATCGTGTGCGGTCTCCTTCTTCAGGCGGAGGAAGACACCCGCAAGTGGGCCCTGATGCACCACAAGTGGACCTGCGAAGACCACGAACGGAAGATCAGAGAGGCCAGGCTTGCGGCGGAGAAGGCTGAAGCCGACAGGGTCGCGCGAGAGAAAGCGGCGGCGGCGGCCCGCATCGAGGCGCTGGTCGGCGGCGCTGAGGCGCTGGAGCGGGCCGCCCAGATCAGACGCTACGTGACCGCGGTTCGCGCGGCGCACTGTGAGACCTCCGAACCCGTGTCGCCCGACGTCCTGGATAGGTGGGCCAGCTGGGCGCTCGCGCAGGCTGACGCGATCGACCCTGTGGCGTCGAGGAGGTTCGTGGCGGACTTGGAGCTGTAGCTAGCCGTCGTTCCCCAGGATGAGGGTTGCGAGTTCTGCTCCTGGCGCATCAGAGACTTCGCGCGCATCTGTTTCGGGGCAGAGATCGAGGGTTCGATAGGGCAGGGCGGCACCACCTATCCTCGGGCGAGCCACGGCTGGCCCGCGGTTGGCGTTCCTGCGGATATCCCGTTCCAGTCGAGGGCGTCGAGCTTGCCCGCTCGAGGGTTGCTTGATCCGAGAAAGGCCAGCGGTGGTCAGCCCGCGCGGGCGCATTGAATACGCTCGATGCCGCTGGCCAGCTTCAGGAAGGCGTCGCCCTTTCCGTTCAGGGTCTCGGCACCGGCCTCGTCCATCACAACGCGGCTCTCGACCACCCCGCGACATCGCAGCGCGAGCTGGGCGGGAAGGTTGGACCGGATGGTGGTGCTGATGTTCTCGGCGCTGGGCTTCTGCGTTGCGATGATCAGGTGGATGCCGCAGGCGCGGGCTTTTTGGGATATGCGCTTGACGGCCCCCTCGACCTTGCGACGAACCTCTGGTTCGGTGATGAGGTCGGCGTACTCGTCGAGCACGATCAGGTGCCAAGGCAGGCGCTCCGACTCGGCGACCTTCGCGTTGTAGGTCGGCAGGTCCCGTACGCCCTGGCCGGCAGCCCTGAACCTGGAATACCGATCTTCCATCTCGGCCACGGCGGCGTCCAGGCAGACCACCGCATCCTCGTCGAAGTAGCCGATCGGACCGAGCAGATGGGGGCTGTCCTCGAAGGGCGCGAGTTCCGTCTGTTTCGGGTCCACGAGCACAAGCCGCAGCTGATCGGGGCCGTAGAGTCGGGTCAGACCCCGCAGGATCGTGTTCAAGGCCTCGGACTTGCCGCTGCCGGTCATGCCGCCGATCAACAGGTGCGGTGAGTTGGCCGACGAGAAGTCCAGCTCGACCACCTCGCCGAGCTGGTTCTCGCCGAGCGGAACCGCCAGCCGGCCAGCTGAGCGCGTCTCGTCCCATCGCGCCCACATCTCTTCGGCCTGGACGAAATAGCGATCCTCGTCGACCTTCGGGACGTCGATGTTGACGGTCCCGCCCCCGATCACGAACCGCAGGCGTTTCCCCTCTTCGAGCCCGAGAGCGAGCCTGAGGGCCTCCTCGCGCTCCCCAAGCCGCCGCGGATCGACGCCGCGGCCGGGGAGGAAGCGGTACTTCACGAACGCGGGGCCTTCGATGAAGTTGGGCGCTCCGTCCTGCGGTTGCCGGACGTCCACCTTGAACTCCTCGAAGGTGTCCAGGATGACCTGGTAGGTGCTCTGCATGCGCTGGGGGTCCATCCCACCCCGCTGCCGTGGGCTAACCGTGGCCGCTATATCGTGGACGGCGGCGGGCGCCGCCGCGGGCGCTCCGGACGGCTGGTGATCTGACGGCGGGGGTGACGCGGTCTCGGGGGCAGAGGGCTCTTCGGGGGCGGGCTGGTCGGGCGGGCCCTGTCTGGCCATCCCGGTCGCGTTCGGCGGAGGGCTCTCCATGCGGCCTTCGATCAGGTCGAGGACCTGTTCCGCGCCGGCCCTGAAGACGGCGACATCGCCCGCTTCGCTGCGCTCCAGGCGGCCGGGGCGGCCATAGAGGCAGATCGAATAGACGGCCCGTTGGACCGCGAGGTGGTAGTCGCCCGCCAGCAAGGCTTCCCGGTCCTCGTCGTGGAGTTCGGCAGGGATGGCGGCTCCTTCGCGAACTCGCCGCAGCGAGGCCTTGTCGCTCACCGCACGCAGCGCGTTCAGTACCGCACGACGCCAGAACGGTGCATCGGCGCGATCCTCGGCACCGGTTTCGAGAGCCTCGGCGATGAGGCGCAGCGAGCGGCTGGCTTGGGCCTCTCCATGCGCATCGTAGGCTTGGCGCAGCTTGCCCTCGACGACGAGCACGCCGACGTGTAGGCGGCCCTCGCGGCGAACAAGGTCGATCCGGCAGAGGTCCGCGCGGACACCGCTGTCGCCCCCGAACCATTCGGAATGCTCGTCGAGCGAGACCCAGACCGAGGTCGCATCGGCCGGGATCGGGACCTCCCACTCGGCGATCCGCTTCGCGACCATCAGCCCGAGCACCTCTTCGGTGACGCGGGAGATCCCCATTGAGCGCAGGATGAGGCCAGGGGCCACTTCCCGGATCTCGTCATATACTCCGACAGCCAGCGCCTCGACGTCGAGGCCCGCGACGGTTCGCGACAGCCTCTCCAGTTTGCGTCGCAACCGCTGCACCACGAATGCGCGGCCGGTGTTGGAGGAGACCACGAGCGTCGAGAGCCCGCTCTGACCGACGCCTTCGCGGACGGTCAGAACGTCAGGCCGTTGCGGCAGGTTCTCGATCTGGTTGCGGCCGACATACCGGTCCAGGGTGATCACCCAATGGCTGCAATCGTGGAGGGCGCTGAACAGCTGTGCGGCCTCCTCGAACCGGATCCGCAGCTTCACGTAGTCGGTCCAGTCCGGCGACAGCGGCGCGATGGCCTCCGACCGCAGCAGTCTCACGTTGATCGTCGACCAGTCGTCGAGAGCCGGGTCGGCGACCTCCGGTCGGAGCACGATCGACACGGCGCCTGCCGCAGCCTCGAGATCCACATATGTCGGCCGATCGTAGAGCGGGTCGAACCGACCGGCCGCGGCGCGAGGGGCGTCCGCGTACTCGTTGACGTCCACCTTGTCCCCGAAGAAGTTCGGCACGACCGCGAGGTCGAACTGCTTGCCTTGCAGCTGACCGGCCGCGTGCACCTCGCCCTGCCAATCGATGAGCTCGAGCTGGAGCGGGGGGTTGAGGCGAGCCGATCCGGCCATGCGGTTTCCGGTCTCGAGGTCCTGGAAACCCGCGACGATCCGCTCCCAGGCGGATCGTGGTGCGAGCACGTGGCAACGGATGGGCAGGTCCCGCCACTCGCCACGCCGCACGCGGCGCACGAGCTCGCTGGGGACGGAGCCGCCCGCAGGCATGACGAGCAACAGGCTCAGTCCGTCCGACTTGTGGGGGTGGGCGCGCAGATACTCCGTCAGTTGGCGGGCGACATCGCGCAGCGCCATTTCATCGAGCTCCGCTCGCCAAGCCGTGGTGGTCTGACCCTCCTGCTTGATCGCCGCATAGACTTCCGCGAGCCCGTGCTCCGAAACCGGGATGAGCAGGGTCCGGGCGCTGTTCGCCAGGAGAGGGGGCTGCCCGTGGGCGGACAGGAGCTCGAGATTATCGAGGTAGTGGCCTTCGTTCACGCTGTTCAGGCGCAAGCTCAACGCGAGCGCCTCGCCGCATACGCGGGCCAGCTCCCGCAACTGCCGCGCCAGCCACCTCAGGCGCAGCGGATGGGACATCAGCATCAGGGCGCGAGACTGCGGTTCGCAGTGGATGACATCCTGGGCCGCCGCCGCGTGGAGGCGTTCGTCCAGCACGCCGTTGGGCACGAAGGACTGTCGCACCTCGTGGAGCAGCAGCTCCCAGGCCTCGGCGTAGGCCTCGATCCCGCTGGACGCGAGACCGTCCGATGCCGCCTCGGCCATGAACGCTGCGCGGGTGGTCCGCAGCGCCAGCAGCGTGGGGTCGCCCGCGACCGAAGCCTCCAAGGGTCGGGCGGCGATGAGTTCGGCCAGAGGCGTCGTACGCTCCACGGCGTGGGCGACGATCTGCGCGAAATCCGACGTCGAACTCGACAGGAACGGCTCGTTGGCCGGGGCGTCCTCGGCCGCCATCATCAGCCAGCCGAAGGCGAGCCATTCTATGTCCTCCGGCTTCCACCGCAGGTTCGTGACCTCGTCGATCAGGACGCGACCCGGGCCGCCGCCCTTCCACAACCGCAGCTCGATGGGCACCCCGGGCCACTCCACGGGCGCGTCCGGTCCCGAGGCGCCAGGTTGATCGTCGGACAGTTCGTCCTCGCCCAGGACCGTCCTGAGGGGTGGCGGCCGGCCCGGCGAGAGCAGGCGATCCTCGATTAGCAGCACCAAGCCCGAGGTTCCGGTCGCGGCCATGGCGCGGATTTCGGCCAGCGTCGGCCCGTACAGGAAGGCGAAGAGGTCGACGGACGGAAGATCGGCTTCGACCAGTCGCCCGCACGTGAGCTCGAGCTCCGCCCCTGCCAAGTCCTCCGGCGCTCCCGCGTTGCGGACCATTTCGATGATCCGGGTGAACGGGTCGCGGAATTCACGAGCCCGCGGGTAGGCGAGACGCCTCAGGAGCTTCTGCGTCGCTCCCGGAAGGCGGTCGACCAGGGGACCCGCCTCGGGTGGAGCGTCCGCGCCCGGCGCCGCCTCGACCAGCCGCCTGGCGGATTCGGCATCTCTCAGGTTCAGACCGTCCCGGACATCCAGCCCGTCGAATTCCCCGACGCGGTCCGGCGCCGAAGCCGCGACCTCGTCGCGCACCCTGTCCCCGAGCGGCACGCCCATCACCGCGGCCTTCGCGAACACCTGCCGATAGACCCAGAACGGCGTCGCGCGGCGGTGCTCCTCGACGGGGTGGTCCACGTACCTTTCGCAGATCGCCCGCCAAGCCTGGTTGTCGCCCTCGGGGAGGGGCGTGCCGGCAGGATCGTTGAACACTGTGGCGCGGATTAGCGCCTTGAGGACGTCCGGCTCCTGGTCGATCCCCGAGGGGTTCATCTGGTCGGCGAGGCGATGGTTGAGCAGCAGGCGCCTCGAGACGCCGCTATCGGAAGCCCATCCCTCATCCGGGAGGAGGTTGAGGAGTGGGAGAGCGAGGCCGACACCTCGGTCGAGCGTGGCGTGGTCGACGGCGCCGGTCGTGAGGCCCCGGATCTCCGTGGAGACCCCGAGCGCGAAGGCGGCGAACGCGCGCACCCCCGAACCGACACCGTTCTCGTCGAGGCGGTGCCGCACCTCCGAGACCCTCTCCGCCAGGCGCGCCGGAGGCGCAGCGGCCGAGCCGGTCACGGCCGCCCACGCGAGCTCGACGATCCGACGCTCCGGCGCGAACCCGCCGGAGTCGAGGGATCCGTCGAGGTAGTTCCGGTCCTGGACCGTGAACATGGACTCGAGGCCCTGCTCGTCGGACTCCACCTTGGTCTGCAGGTAGAGGAGGCCGGTGGGATTGTTGTTGCGATACCAGGTGATGGACTTGTCGGGATCGGCGCGGAATCCCTCGTCGCACTTGAGGTCGCTGTCATGGGCCACCACGACACGGACGTCGCCGAGGCCGTCCGTGCCCGCGCTGGCGAGCCAGATGCGCAGGAACTCCCCCGCCTCGGCGTCAAGGAGGTTCTTCAGGCGCAGGGCCGGTTGGTCGCCCTCGTCCGCGGCCGCCCCAGCGCGGATGAAGTGGCGCGCGGTCTCGTAGGCAAGGCGTGCGATAAGATTGTCGATCATCGCAGCGCCTTCGTGCCGACCATCCGGGTGGTGTCGGAGTAGGATTTCAAGAGGCCGGCGGCCTCGAGCTGGCGCGCGAAGGCCTGCTCGTTGTCCTCGAAGAGACTTGCGTCGAGCCGCCCCAGCAGCCCCTCGGCCGCCGCCGCCGACCGACCGATCACGAGACCGAAGCGAGCGTGGAGGTCGTCGCCCGCGAAGGTCTCGAACGGCGTCTCCTGATCGAGCGGCACCAGTGCGAGCACCAGGGCTTCAAGGAGGTCCAGGCCGATCGCGAAGTGGCGCTTTCCGGAGAAGGCGTTGATCAGGCCCGTCCAGGCACAGGTGCGGGTGAAGAAACCCGCGAGGTCGCGACGGGCCTTGGCTTTGAGCTCATCCCCCTCAGGCAGGCAGGCCTCCGCCGCATCGCCGATGACGGCGACGATCTCCTTCAGCCCTCGCGCGGACTCGCGCCGGAGCTGGCTGGGTCCCGAGCCGCAATCCACGATGACAGGCGGCCTCCCGGTCTCCAGCCGTTCGGCCGCCCGGTCGCGTTGGCAGAGGGCGAGCCAGAAACCCGTCCAGTTGACGATCGCCTTCACGCGCGCCGTGGAGGAAAGGTCCGTGTGGGACAGGATGGACGCGACGCCGTCCCTGTACTGCCCGTCGAGATCGTCCTCCGGAGGGTGGGCCGCGGCCTCGACCGTGCAGGCGGTCGCCGCGGTTGGCCGTGAGTGCGTTGCGAGAACCTGCGCCAGGCGCTCCAGCGGCGTGGCGCCCTCGTCAGGCATCAGATTGGCGAAGCCGGCCCGGATAGCGCCGAGTCGCCGAGGGTCGGGGTCTTGGCGCAGGACCTTGTAGGCGAGCGCCCCGCCGCCGCGGAGGTATCGCCGCTCGATCTGCACGACGCCTCGGGCTTGCGACCTCGCATTGCGCGCATCCCAATGGATCAGCGACCGCGTGTACGGGAAGAAGTGCGCCGCCTCCCAGTTCGGCGTCTTCCGATCCGGAACGGGGAGCTGCAGGCATTTCAGAAGCTGCCGCAACACCTCCTCGGCCCCGTGGCCGACGAAGACCTCACGTCCCGCGGCCGTGTCCGCGAATCGCTCGGGGTCCCAGACAAGTCGGCGCGCGAAGTCCTGGGCGGTCCGCACGAATCTTGGATTCTCCCCCTCGGGCAGCAGTCCGTCTTCGGAGCCGTACACGTAGTTGAGCAGCTCCAGGCCGGGATAGTGGCCAGCGGCGTCGGCGACCAGGATGCCGCCGACGAGGGCCTGGGATATGTCCGGTGTCTTCATGGCTCAGCCTGCGCTCACGCCTATGACGCCGCCCTCTTCCAAGG
>JBOHKZ010000295.1:0-16109 GCA_050729355.1 Phenylobacterium sp.
CGGATCAGCAGTTCCCAGAAGCCGTCCCGCGCCACCGGATCCACGCCCGACGTGGGTTCGTCCAGGATCAGCACCCTGGGCTGGTGGAGCACCGCCACGGCGAGGGAAAGACGCTGGCGAATGCCGAGTGGCAGGCTCTCAGCCAGGGTGTCGGCGACAGTCTCCAGGCCGAAATCGGTGAGGAGCTGGGCAACGCGCGCACGACCCTCAACCTCGGGAAGGTCGAACAGGCGCGCGTGCAGCATCAGGTTCTGCCGCACCGTCAGCTCGGTGTAGAGCGAGAAGGCCTGGGACATGAAGCCGACCTGGCGCCGGGCCTCGATGTCACCGCCCTTCACCGGTTCGCCGAACAGCAGCGCCGTGCCTTCGGTCGGCGGCAGCAGGCCGGTCAGCATCTTCATCGTCGTGGTCTTGCCGCAGCCGTTCGAGCCGAGGAATCCGAAGATCTCGCCGGGCTCGATGCGGAATTCCACGTGGTCGACGGCGGTGAAGTCGCCGAACTTCTGGGTCAGGCCGTGGGACTCGATCGCCGGCGTGCCGCCAGTGGACGTCCGCGGATAGATCACCGGCTCGCGGTGCCCGGCGCGGACCTCTTCGGGCAGCAACTGGATAAAGGCTTTCTCCAGGGTCGGCTGGCCGGTCCGCTGCTTGACCTCGTCGGGTGTGCCGGTGGCCATGACCTTCCCGGCGTTCATCGCCACCAGCCACGCGAAGCGCTCGGCCTCGTCCATGTAGGCGGTGGCCACGAGCACGCTCATTTGCGGTCGGCGCACCCGGATGCGGTCGATGAGCTCCCAGAACTGGCGCCGGGCCAGCGGGTCGACCCCGGTGGTCGGCTCGTCGAGGATCAGCAGGTCAGGGTCGTGGATCAGCGAGCAGCACAGCCCAAGCTTCTGCTTCATGCCGCCCGACAACTTCCCCGCCGGTCGTTCGCGAAAGGGGGCGAGATCGGTGCTCACCAGCAGGTCGTCGATGCGCCAGTCGCGCTCCTCACGCGACTGCCCAAAGAGGCGTCCGAAGAAGTCGATGTTCTCGAATACCGAGAGCGTTGGGTAGAGGTTCTTGCCGAGGCCCTGCGGCAGGTAGGCGATCCGCCCGGACACTGCGGTGCGGAACCTGGCGTCGGCAATGTCGCCGCCAAGCACATGGACCTGGCCGGTCTGGATCTTCCGAACCCCGGCGATCATCGCCAACAGGGTCGACTTGCCGACCCCATCCGGCCCGATCAGGCCGATCATCCGGTTGGACGGGATGTCGAGATCGATCCCGTCCAGCGCAACGGCCTTCCCGTAAGCTTGGCTGACCCCTCTGACGCTGACGACCGAGGGATCGGCGGCGGCGTCCATCACTTCGGCCCTCCGGCCCCCGACGCCGTCCAGAGGTTGGGAGGAACGGTCTTGAGCTGAAGGTTCGCCGGCCACGGCTCGGCAGGCTTGAAGCGGACGTAGCCCATGCCGGGAATGCCGGTCTTCACGAGCGGGCCAAATGCGGCGAGCCGCTCCTTGTCGATCTGCAGCTTCACGCGGAACGTCAGGTCATGGCGCTCTTCCTCCGTCTCAACCGTCTTTGGCGTGAACTGCGCCATCGGCGAGACGAACGACACGTAGGCCTTGACCGGGTACTCCGGCGCGGCGTCGAGGACGATGCGGGCCTCCGAGCCCACCGCGACCTTGCCGGTGATGCGCTCGGGCAGGAAGACGTACATGTAGACGTCCTTCAGATCGATCAGCGAGAGCACGCGGCCGCCCGAGGCGATGACTTCCCCGGGCTCGGAGAGGCGGGTTTCGACACGCCCGCGGATCGGGGCGACCAGGACGCTGTCCTTAATCTCGGCCCGCAGCCGATCGGCGGTGGCCTGGGCTGCGGCGATGGTCGAAAGGGCCTCGGTGGCTGCGGCCTGCGAGCCGACCACCTCTGCGCGGGTCGCCAGCATGCGGGCCTGGTCGATCTCGGCTTCCTGCTCGCTGACGGCGCCCTTGGTGACCAGGCCCCTGGAGCGTTGGTACTGCTTCTGGGCGTAGGCGTATTCGGCCTGTTTGACGTCCACCTGGGCCAGGTCGACCTTGCGGCTGTCCTGCGCCGCCACGATCTGCGCCTCGGCCTGGCGCAGCTGCGCCTCGAGCGGCTCGACGTCCATGCGCGCGACGACCTGGCCGGCTTCGACCGTATCGCCTTCGTCGAAGAGCACTTCCTTGATCCGTCCGGGATACTTCGCCGAGACGAAGACTTCCGTGGCCTCCAGCCTGCCGTTACCGCCGGCGAAGCCCTCCGGAAGCGCCGGCTTTCGCAGGAGGAACCAGGCTGCGACGCCGCCGACGATCACGACGACGGCGATGAGGAGGAATATGGCCCGTCTCGACATGTGGACGCCCTGGCTAGCAACGTTGGCAGGCGCGCCAGACGCGCGTGTCCACCGGCGCCGTGAGCGCAGGCTTCGACAATCCTGGGCACCACCACCGAGAATATTGCCGCGCAAGGCGCCGCCTATCGGGTCGAGTACCCGAATTTCAGAAGGGCTTGCCCTCTTGGCCCTAGGTTCTGGGACCTAGTCCTGTAGCGACGGCCGCTGGGTGACGCGCCGCAGCGATAACCCTGAGGGCTATCGGATCACTCCCACTCGATCGTGCCGGGCGGCTTGGAGGTGACGTCGTAGACGACGCGGTTCACGCCCCGGACCTCGTTGATGATCCGCGTGGCGCAGCGGCCCAGCACATCCCACGGGAATTCGAAAAAGTCGGCGGTCATGCCGTCGGTGGAGGTGACCGCGCGTAGCGCCAGGACGTCCTCGTAGGTGCGGGCGTCGCCCATCACGCCGACGGTCTTGACCGGCAGCAGAACGGCGAATGCCTGCCAGATGCTGTCGTAGAGGCCCGCCTTGCGGATCTCGTCCAGATAGATGGCGTCCGCCTGCTGCAGGACGGCGACCTTCTCGCGGGTGATTTCGCCGGGTATCCGGATGGCGAGACCCGGCCCGGGGAAGGGATGGCGGCCCACGAAGGCCGGGGCCAGGCCCAACTCCACGCCGAGCGCTCTCACCTCGTCCTTGAAGAGTTCCCGCAGCGGCTCGACCAGCTTCAGCTTCATGTAGTCCGGCAGGCCGCCGACATTGTGGTGGCTCTTGATGACCGCCGACGGGCCGCCGCTGGCCGACACGCTCTCGATCACGTCGGGATAGAGGGTGCCCTGGGCCAGGAACGCCGCCCCCTCTATCTTGGCGCTCTCCTTGTCGAACACCTCGATGAAGAGGCGCCCGATGGTCTTGCGCTTGGTCTCGGGGTCGGTGAAGCCGGCCAGTTCGTCAAGGAAAAGATCAGCTGCATCAACGTGGACGAGCGGAATGTTGTAGTGATCTCGGAAGAGCGTCACGACCTGGGTCGCTTCATCCTTCCGCAGCAGGCCGGTGTCGACGAAGACGCAGGTGAGCTGGTCGCCGATAGCTTCGTGGATCAGCACCGCCGCCACCGAACTGTCGACGCCGCCGGAGAGGCCGCAGATCACCTTGGCGTCGCCCACCTGGGCGCGGATCTTGGCGACCTGTTCCTGGCGATAGGAGGCCATGCTCCAGTCGCCCGTCAGCCCGGCGATGCGGTGGGTGAAGTTGCGCAGGATCAGCGCGCCGCGCGGCGTGTGGGCGACCTCGGGATGGAACTGGATGCCGTAGAACCGGCGGCCCTCGTCGGCGATCACTGCGTAAGGGCTGCCCTCCGAGGCGGCGACCACCTCGAACCCCAGCGGGATGGCGGTGATCTTGTCGCCGTGGCTCATCCAGACGGTTTCGCGGGCCCCGATCTCGCCCAGGCCGGCGAGCAGCGGGCTTTCCCGCTCGATCAGGATCTCGGCGCGTCCGAACTCGCGGTCATGGCCGCCTTCGACCGCCCCGCCGAGCTGGCCGCACATGGTCATTTCGCCGTAGCAGATGCCCAGCACCGGCACGCCCAGTTCGAAGATCTTCTGCGGCGCTGAGGGGCTCTCCGCCTCGTGCACGCTGGCCGGACCACCGGACAGGATCACCGCCTTGGGCGCGAAGGCCTCCAGCATGGCCGCGACCTTGTCGTAGGGGTGGATCTCGCAATAGACGCCGCTCTCGCGCAGCCGCCGGGCGATCAGCTGGGTCACCTGGCTGCCGAAATCGACAATCAGGACGCGTTCGTGATCGGGGGCGCGAGCGGGTTCGGTCATGGGGCTCCGTTAGCGGGCTTTCTCCAGCACCGCGACGAAAAAGCCGTCGGTTCCGGAGGTCTTCGGCGAAAGGCGCAAAAAGCCTTCAGGCGTCAGATGGTGGGTGAGTTTTGGATCGTCCGTGGCGGGTCTCGCGACGAAGCCTTCGGTCCGCGCCAGGAAGGCGGCGACGCGGTCTTCGTCCTCCTCCGGCAGCACGGAACAGGTCACGTAGACCATCCGGCCGCCCGGCTTCACGAACGGCGCGCCGGAGTCGAGCACGGCGTCCTGGTCGGCCTTGCGCTTTTCCAGCGTCTCGGGCGTCAGCCGCCACTTGGTGTCCGGATGCCGCCGCCACGAGCCCGTGCCGCTGCAGGGCGCATCGATGAAGACCACGTCCATCTTGGCCTCCAGCCCCTTCAGCGGGTCGGGGTTCACCGGCGAGCGGACCTGCAGGTTGCGGACCCCGGCGCGGTCGCCGCGGCGGATGGTGTCGGCCAGGCGTCGCGGGTCGCTGTCGTAGGCGTAGATCTGGCCGGTGTTACCCATGGCGCCTGCCAGCGCGAGCGTCTTGCCGCCGCCGCCGGCGCAGAGGTCCAGCACCTGCTTGCCCTTCACCTCGCCGGCCGAAGCCGCGGCGATCTGCGAGCCCAGGTCCTGCACCTCGAACCAGCCTTTGGAGAACTGCGGGATGGTCTCGACGGCGCCGCTGCGGGCCGTGGGGTCGAGGGCCGGCATGCGAAGCGCGGTCGGCAGGACGTCCGTCGGCTCGGCCAGCAGCGAGGAGAGCGCCTTCAGGGTCCGCTCCGGATCGGACTTCAGCAGATTGACCCGCAGGTCTACCGGCGCCCGCTCCGATAGGGCCGCGCCCTCTTCCGTCCGCCTGTCGGCAAACGCCCGGGTCATCGAGGGCTCGAGCCAGTCCGGATAGTCCCCGGCGACCGGCGCTGGGGCGTCAGCCAGGTCGCGCGGGCTCTCCAGCGCGGCCCGCTCGGCGTCGGTGAGCGGTCCCGGACCATGCGGTTCCTCGCCGGCAGCCTCGGCGACCCGCTCCAACGGCCAGTCCCAGAGGAAGCGCAACGCTCCGAGCGTGGCGGCGCGCAAGCTGTCGTCGCCCATCCGCCAGCCCAGCGAACGCCGGCGGCGCAGCACATCGAGCACGAGCCCCGAAACGAAGGCGCGATCCTTCGCCCCGGCGTAGCGCGCCGCCTCGCCCCAGTTCTTCAGCGCCATCCGGACAGGCCGGTGCCGCTCGTCGATCTGGGACAGCACATCGATGGCCGCCGCGAGGCGTCCGGCGTCACGCATTGAAACTCACCTGAACTGAGCCGGCCTAGACCGGGCTCGGATAGTTGGGCGCTTCCCGAGTGATCATCACGTCGTGGACGTGGCTCTCACGCAGACCCGCGCCGGTGATGCGGATGAACCGCGCCCGCTGGCGGAACTGCTCCAGGTTGGCCGCGCCCACATAGCCCATGGCGGCCCTAAGGCCCCCGACCATCTGGTGCAGGATCGGCGCGATCGGCCCCTTGTACGGAACCTGACCCTCGATCCCCTCCGGCACCAGCTTCAGCGCGTCGGAGACGTCCTTCTGGAAGTAGCGGTCCGCCGAGCCGCGGGACATGGCGCCCAGCGAACCCATTCCGCGGTAGGTCTTGTAGGACCGGCCCTGGTAGAGGAACACCTCGCCCGGCCCCTCGTCGACGCCGGCGAACACCGAGCCCATCATGGCCACCGACGCGCCCATGGCGAGCGCCTTGGCGAGGTCCCCGGAGTACTTGATCCCGCCGTCGGCGATCACCGGAACGTCGGTGCCGGTCGCCGCCCGCACCGCGTCGGCGATGGCGGTGAGCTGCGGCACCCCAACGCCGGCCACGATCCGCGTGGTGCAGATGGAGCCCGGCCCGATGCCGACCTTGATCGCATCCGCACCCGCCTCGATCAGCGCCTTGGCGCCCTCGTAGGTGGCCACGTTGCCGGCGACGATCTGCACCCGGTTGGTTTCGCGCTTGATGCGTCCCACCGCCTTGGCCACGTCGGCGTTGTGGCCGTGGGCGGTGTCGATCACCACCACGTCCACGCCGGCGTCCACCAGCGACATTGAGCGCTCGTAGCCCGCATCGCCGACCGTGGAGGCCGCGCCGACCAGCAGGCGGCCCTGGGCGTCCTTGGCGGCGTTCGGATGCGCCTCGGACTTCTCCATGTCCTTGACGGTGATCAGGCCGACGGCGCGGTAGTCGTCGTCGACCACGATCAACCGCTCGATCTTGTGGCGGCGCAGCAGGTCGCGGGCCTCGGACTGGCTGACGCCCTCCTTCACCGTGATCAGGTTCTCATGCGTCATCAGCGCCTTGGCGGGCACGTCGGCGTTGCCCTCGAAACGCATGTCGCGGTTCGTCAGGATGCCGCAGAGCCGGCCGGTCTTGGGATCGACCACCGGGAAGCCGGAGATCTTGCGCCGCGCCTTGATCTCGCGGATCTCGCTGAGCGGCGTGTCCGGATTGATGGTCAGCGGATTGATGACCATGCCGCTTTCGTAGCGCTTCACCTCGCGGACCTGGTCGGCCTGCTCCTCGACGGTGAAGTTGCGGTGCAGGATGCCCAGGCCGCCGCTCTGGGCCATCGCAATGGCCAGGCGGCTTTCCGTGACGGTGTCCATGGCGGCGGACACCAGCGGTATGTTCAGATTGATCTCTCGCGTGAACCGGGTCGCGACATCCACCTGCGTGGGCATCACATCGGACGGGCCGGGTTCAAGCAAAACATCGTCGAAGGTGAGCCCTTCGCGAATCTCCATGGAGACACCTCGTTTTGCGGGACGCGTATACGGCTCGGAGGCTCCTCGGGGCAAGGGCTGGTGGAGGGTCATGACGATTTCCATGGATTTAGGTCGCAGGCGCGGAGGGCGCCCGAATAGACGGCGTAGGATTGGTGGGCTTGGCGCGGCGCTCTCAGCCAACCCGCCGCGTTCCCTGCCTGCTGCCGGGAACCCGTGATCTGGACGCGCGACACGGTGGATGAGAGCTGGGGCCTCACACGGCCCTCCTCTCAAACACCATGAAGTCACCCAGCGTCGGCTTGCGCTCGATCGTCCCGGCGGCAAACGCTGCGTCGATCGCGGCGAAACCGGCGGTCAATTCGTCTTCCGTCATGTGTTCGAAGACCGAGACCGCCCGCAGCTTCAGTTTCTCCACCTCCGTGGCGATCTCGCCCTCGAACGGGATCTCCCGCTGGGCCAGGCCCAAGGTCGAGAACCCCGCCTCCTCGAACAGCGCCCGCGTGTCGTCGGTCGACAGGAACATTGCTTCCTCGATCGCGTGACTGCGCGGGAAGAACCCCCGCCACCAGTGGTCCGGGATCCGCTCCTTGAAGGTCGAGCGCAGGAGCACCCGCCCGCCCGGTTTCAAGGCCCGGGCGATCTCGGCCAGGGCCGCCGCCTGGTCTGGCATGTGGTGGAACGACAGGAACATCAGCACGAAGTCGGCGCTGGCGTCTGGCCGCGGGATGCGCGCGCCCTCACCTGCCAGGTACGTCACTAGCGGATGCGCTGACTGCGCCTCGGCCACGGCCCGCATCCGATCGGAGGGTTCGACGCCGTAGACCGGCCCGCCGAATGCCTCCGCCAGGGCTGGCGTGAACCGCCCGGTGCTGGATCCGAGGTCGATTCCGGTCAACGGTCGGTGCGCCGGCAGATGCTCCGCGAACATTCGCATGTAGTCGGTGATCGCCTTGGCGCTGAGCGCCCGCCCCTTCGCATAGGCCTGATGCTGGAACTGCGACCGGTCGTAGTCGACGGGGCCGACGGCGGGCTCTGGGGCTTGGGGATTTGTCATGGCGAGCTTGTGGGCCAATTGCCGATGGGAGGAAATCGACATATTCGTCCATAGGTGTTCGAAAATCTCACATCTCCCCTGCCCTCGCTGAATGCGCTCCGGGCCTTCGAGGCGATGGCGCGCAATGGGCGGGTCACGTTGGCGGCCGAGGAACTGCACGTGACCCACAGTGCAGTCAGCCGGCAGGTGAAGGCGTTGGAGCAGGCCCTGGGCGTGCGCCTCTTCACCGGCCCGAAGCACCGCCTGGAGCTGACCCAGGCCGGGCGCGAATTGCTGCCGCAGCTCACCGAGGCCTTCGATCAGATCGCAGTGGCCGTGCGCCACGTCCGCGGCGGCGCGGAGGACCTGCACGTGGCCGTGAACGCCAGCCTTTCGGTGAAGTGGCTGATCCCGCGCCTGGCAGGCTTCGAGGCGGCGCACCCTGAGATCCGCCTGCACCTCTCGGAACTGGCCAGCCACGCCACGGCGCAGCGCGGCGCCCAGGCCGTCGTGCGGATCACGCCCACCAGCCGCCTGAGTGAGCCGGGGGTCACGTCCTTCATCGCCAATGCGCTGGGGCCGGTGATGTCGCCGGAACTTGCCGGCCGTAGCGACCCCCTGCACGCGCCGCGCCTGGCCGCCCAGAGCCATCCCGAGGGCTGGCCGATCTGGGCCGCGCTGGCCGGCGTCGAGTTGCCACAGGCCATCGAGCGGCCCTTCGCCCACGTGCATTTCGCCATGGACGCCGCGCTGGCGGGCCTCGGTGCGGCGGTCGTTTCCTGGCCGTTAGCCGCCGATGAGATCGCGGCCGGCCGCCTGATCGCACCGATGGGCTTTCGGAAGTCCGAGAGCGGCTTTGCTGTTCACGTCGCGCCGGGCGCGGAGAGCAAGCCGTTGGCCCGCTTCCGCGACTGGCTGGTGGCCGAGGGGGCGAAGACGCCGCCCTGGCCTTAGCTCGCTGTCAGGCGATTGCCGGGTTCCGGCGACGCCGCAGCGCGGCCCCGACCAGTCCGAAGCCGCCGATCATGATCATCCACGTCGCCGGTTCCGGCACCGCGGTGATACGCAGGGACACGCCGCCGAAGTTGTTGTCGGGCGTGCCGTCGCCGGCCGACAGGTGGATAGTTCCGCCGTCGGTCTGGACGATCCAGGGCTGCGGAATTTGCGCCAGCGGCGTGAAGCCGCCTGGGACAAAATTCGTGACCTGGATAACGCCATGATTGATCAGCGCCGCTGACTGGATGGCCTGGAGCGAAGCCAATGCCGAGGCTTGCTGCGGCCCGGCGCCGAAGAGGTCGATCTCAAAATTGCCGTTCGCCGGAACCACGGCGTCCCGCGTGGTGAAGGTGCTCTGCCAGCCGCCGGCGCAATCTCCCGTCAGGCAATTGCCGTTCCACGCGTTGTAGGAGCCGCCGTCCGCAGTCCCGACCCAGCTGATCAGGTACTGACCGGCGTCCAGGGTGACATCGATGCCGCTGTTCTGAGCGCTGATGTTGTAGATCGTCGCGCTTGCGACGCTGGCCGAGCCCAACAGGGCCAGGCCCGCCACGGCCGCCGCCGCGGTTCGTGCAAAACTGGAAATCATCACTTCCCCCCAAAGGGCCGTTGCCCCTGTCTTCAGATTTGTATGGTAAACAAATCCTTGGACATAGGGTGTTCGCGCTCGAGGCGAGTCTATCCCTAACAAATCCAAATGCAGATGCAGATATCCGCGCGGTGGATAGTCGATTATCTCGACTGTTTCCGATGCTCTGTCTTGCAGATTCAGCGCATCCCTTGGTGGTCTTTACCTGAAGTCAACTCGCGCCAGAGTTCAGCGCCCTTTGAACTTCAACGCCACCAGATAGAGCTCGGACGAGTCCGCGCGGCTGGCCTTGGGTTTCACGGTGCGCACGTCGGGGAAATGGCGCTTGAGCGTGGCGATGACCTCGGCGGTCTCGCCGCCCTGGAAGGCCTTGGCGATGAAGGCGCCGCCCGGCTTCAGGACCTCGACGGTGAAGTCCACCGCCGCCTCGATCAGGCCGACGATCCGCAGGTGGTCGGTCTGGCGGTGGCCGACCGTGTTGGGCGCGATGTCCGAGATCACCACGTCCGGCGGCCCGCCCAGCAGTCGGATCAGCTCGGGCCCGCACTCGGGATCGGTGAAGTCCATCTGCAGGATCTTGGCCGGCGGCAGGGGTTCGACCGGCAACAGGTCGACGCCCACGATGTGGGTCACGCCGCGCTCGATGGCGACCTGCGTCCAGCCGCCGGGCGCGAGGCCGAGGTCCACGACGCGGACGCCCGGCTTGAGCAGCCGGAACTTGTCGTCGAGCTCGGTCAGCTTGTAGGCCGCGCGGCTGCGATAGCCGTGGGCCCGCGCCTTGGCCGCGAAGGGATCGTTGATCTGGCGGTTCAGCCAGGCCTGCTGCGAGGGCGTGCGCTTCCAGGCGGTCTTCAGCCGCTCGGGAACGACCCGTCCGGACTCCGTGCCGCCGGTCGGCGGTTTCACCATGCGCTTGCGGGGAGGTTCGTCGCTCATTGGGCTGCCGCCATCAATCGGGGTCCGCGCCGCCGGCGCCGCCGGCGACGGCCGTTCCGCTCCGACATCAGCGACAGCAGGATGCCTTCGCGCAAGCCCCGGTCGGCGACGCGCACACGGCTGCAGGGCCAGAGCTCCTGCACGGCCTGCAGGATCGCCGCGCCCGCCAGCACCAGGTCGGCGCGGTCCGGGCCGATGCAGGGCTGTTCGGCGCGGCCTTGCGGCGAGAGCGCCAGCAGTCGGTTCGCCGCGGCGTCGCACTGGTCCCGCGTCATCCAGATGCCGTCCACGCGGCTGCGGTCATAGCGCGGCAGGTTGAGGTGCAGGCCCGCCAGGCTGGTGATCGCCCCGGAGGTGCCGACCAGATGGGCGCGGTCGGCGTCGAACACCTCGCGCAGGCCGTCGGCCCGCGGGAAGGCGGCGATTTCCGCCTTCACCGTGTCGACCATCTCCCGGAACCAGGCCTGGGTGGCCGTTTCGCCCTCGGGGAACCGCTCGGCTAGGGTCACCACGCCGATCGGCACCGACAGCCAGGCGCGCAGCGGCGGCGTCCCGGTCGGCGGCGCGTCCTTGAGGTCGACCCAGGACAGCTCCGTCGAGCCGCCGCCCACATCCACCACCAACGCCGCGTCGGCCGAACGGTCGATGAGGTTGAGGCAGCCGGCCACCGAAAGCCTCGCCTCCTCCTGCGGACTGATGATCTGCAGCTGCAGGCCTGTCTCGTGCGCCACGCGCTCGATGAAAGCCGGCCCATTCTCGGCCATTCGGCAGGCCTGCGTCGCTATGGCGCGCAGGCGCAGCACGCGGCGCCGGCGCACCTTCTCGGCGCTGACCTTGAGCGCGGCCATGGCCCGTTCCATGGCCTCGTCGGAGAGCCGCCCCGACTGGCTGAGCCCCTCGCCCAGCCGCACGATCCGTGAGTAGGCCTCGACCACGCGAAAGCCGCCATTCCCCGAGGGCGTGGCGATCAGCAAGCGGCAATTGTTGGTTCCCAGGTCGAGCGCGCCATAGCACGGCAGCTCGCTGGAATTGCTCTCCCGGCCCCGTGCCGGGGCGCCGGGCGCACTCGGCGCCTCAGTCATGGACTGCTTTCGTCCTCGCAGGCGCTGGCCACACCTGGCGCGCCTCACTTCGGGCGCGAGCTTAGCAAGCCTGCTCGCCTGTCGGAAGGCATGGCCTTGAACGGAGGAATTCCGCCGCTACGTTCACCTTCCAGTCAGGTGCAAGGTGTTAGATTCGGTCCCATGAACACGCGACTCGCAAAATATGCGATCGGCCAGGTCGTGCGGCATCGCGTCTATCCTTTCCGCGGTGTGATCTTCGACGTGGATCCGACCTTCTCGAACACCGAGGAATACTGGATGTCGATTCCGGAGCACATCCGGCCTCGCAAGGACCAGCCGTTCTACCACCTGCTCGCCGAGAACGACGAAAGCTCGTACGTGGCCTATGTCTCGGAGCAGAACCTGCTGCCGGACGACACCGGCATGCCGGTTGGCCACCCGCAGGCGCAGCTGATCTTCGAGTCCTTCGGCGAGGGCCAGTACAAGCTTCGCCCCCGGATCAGCCACTAGGCGCAAGGTTTTGCCGGCGCCCCCGGCTTAAGCCCGCATCTCAGAACGGAACTTCCGCGCGAACGGAGCCATTCTGCCGCCATGAGCGCCGATGGCTTTACGAACGGTCCGCCCGATGGCGCGAGGTCCGACTGGACCATCGAACAGGGCTGGTCAGCCTACACGCCGAGCGAACACCAGGTCTGGATCACGCTCTATGAGCGCCAGGCCGCGCTCCTGCATGGCCGCGCCTGCGATCCATTCCTCAAGGGGCTTGAGGCGCTGGACCTGCACCGCGCCGGCATCCCGGACTTCGCGCGCATCAACGAGGAGCTGAACCGGCTCACCGGCTGGAGCGTCGTGGCCGTGCCGGGCCTGGTCCCCGACGAGGTGTTCTTCGACCACCTGGCCAACCGCCGCTTCCCGGCGGGTCAGTTCATCCGCAAGCCCGACCAGCTCGACTATCTGCAAGAGCCCGACATCTTCCACGATGTGTTCGGGCACGTGCCGATGCTCACCGATCCGGTCTTCGCAGATTACATGCAGGCCTATGGCCGCGGCGGTCAGCGCGCGATGGAACTCGGCCAGCTCCACAACCTCGCTCGGCTCTACTGGTACACGGTGGAGTTCGGCCTGCTGGCCACGCCGCAGGGCCTGCGGATCTACGGCGCCGGCATCGTCTCGAGCCACGCGGAGTCGATCTTCGCCCTGGACGATCCTTCGCCGAACCGCCTGGGCTTCGACCTGGAGCGGGTGATGCGCACGCCCTACCGGATCGACGACTTCCAGCAGGCCTATTTCGTGGTCCCTTCGCTGCAGGCCCTGCTGGACGCGACGTTACAGGATTTCGCGCCGATCTATCGGCGGCTGGCGCAGGCGCAGGACGTGGCGATCGAAGCCGTCCTGCCGAGCGACAAGGTGTTCACCGCCGGCACCCAGGCCTATGCGCTGGGACGCGCGGCCGCAGCTCAGTAGTCCCGCCGCCAGCGGATCGCCAGGCGGCTGTCCCCCTGGCTGGCGATCTGCGAGATGATCGACAGGGTCCGCCGCACGCGCCACTCCACCGAAGCCGAAGGGCCTTCGCGCCCACCGCCGGTGATCTCCAGATAGACCGTATCCGTCAGGTATTTGCCGCCGGAGACCGTCACCCCCGACGCATCGCCGCCGCCCAGAGCCAGCCGGTCAAGGCCTGCGAAGGTGCGTAGATTGCCGATCACGTCGAACCCGCCGCCGCCGGCCAGGGATGACAGGGCCGAGGCCAACTGGGCGGCTTCCAGCGGCGAGAGTTGCGAGGCGGAGCGGCCGAACAGCACCTGCGACAGGACTTCGTCGTTCGGGAGGCTCGGCGTCGAGGTCAGCGAGATCTCCGGCTTGGCGGCCGTCCCCTTGATCCGCACCGAGGCGGTCAGCGACGGGTCTTCCCGGGTGGCGATCAGGTCCAGCCGCACCTGCTCGGCCCGGGTGGAGAGATAGACCACGCTCTGGGTGTCGAACTCGAACCGCTTGCCCGCAAAATCATAGTCGCCGCGTACGACATGGGCCGTGCCGCTGAGGGTCGGATGCGCCGTCGTGCCGGTCACGTGCGCGTCAAGCGAGAGTTCGACGTCAAGGCCGCGGCCGCGCAGGAAAACCCGCCGCGGGCCCTTCAGCGTCACGTCCAACGCCCAGCCGTCGCCGGGCCGTGTCTGGGCCCGCTGCAGGTCGCCCATCTCGAGTGGCCGGTTCTTTTCAACCACGTCCATGGGAACCACGCCCGACGGCGTCGGGAGCTTGGGCGCGATGTCGGCCCGGTCGATGGTGAGAGCGCCCACCAGCCGCACCTTGCCGTCCGCCGCGCGATCGACCGTGGCCTGGCCGCTGGCCGTCGCCGTGGCCTGGTCGTTGTCGATCAGGCGAAAGCCCTTGAGGTCCAGTTTGAAGCTGGAGACGCCTTCGCGCATCAGGCTCATCCGCCCCTGCCCGCTCACCGAGCCGCCGTGCCCGTCGACCCCGCGGGCCTCGGTCACGTCGACGCCGCCGTTGGAGAAGGTCGCCCGAACGGCGACATCGCGCAGGGACAGACCGGTTGCCCCGTCATCGAAGCGGCCTGCCGAAACCGCGATCTGACCGGAAGCGGTGGGGTCGGCCAGCGTGCCGCCCAGGGTCCCTTCGGTCTGCACCATGCCCGACAGGCTGCGCTCGCCGCCGACAATCAGGTCCCAGAGCGGGCGGATTTCGCCCTGCGCCGAAAATCGCCCGCGCATCGGCTGTTTGCGGGCGATGGCGATCCGGAACGGCGTCGCCGAGGCCTCGGTCGGCAGCGTCAGGTTGGCGTCCGCCTTCAGGCCCTGGGCGTTCGCCGAGGTCATGTCGAGGCTGAGCGTGCTGTCGGCCAGCCGCCCGTGGACCACGGCGTCCACGCCGGACGCCACCGGCGCACCGCGGCCGCGGGCGCCGGCCAGCTTGGCCTCGAATGTCCCGTCCAGGCGTTCGCCCTTGCCCTGCAGCGCGAGGCTCGCGTCCACCCGGCCGGCGAGGTCTTCGTCCAGCAGGCCCAGGCCCAGGCCCGTAAGCTGGCCGTGGACGTCTGCGCCGGCGTCCGAAAGCCGTCCGTCCAAGTCGATCCGACCACCATCCGAGGCTGCCAACCGCAATCGGGCGCTCTGCTCCGGCCCGCCAAAGTGGAACGCCGCGGTTTCCACCGTGTGCAGGTCGCGGCGGCCTAGTTTGCCCATTCCGTCAAAGGACGCTGCGTAACCGGGCTGGGTCTCGGAGAAGACGCCGCGTCCGTTCAAGCTCCAGCGGTCCGCAGCCATCACACCCTCGCCCTGGATGGTGTAGGGCAGCCGCGCCAAGGGTCCGTCGGCGGTGATCCGCGCGCTGTGCACCGCGAAATTCGACCCGACCATGCGGGCGTCCTCCGCGGTGAGATCTAGGTCGGCGCGGGGCCCGCCGCCGGCGTCCACAATCTTCACCGAGCCGGCGACCTTGCCGGCGTCCAGCAGCGCGCCCTTGGTCACCACGACGTCGAGGTGCGCCGCAGAGGGCGCGCGGCGGCGCAAGGACAGGGAGCCCGAGGCCTTCACCCCGCCGGCGTCCACCGCCAGCCCTGTCAGGTCGATACCGCCTTCGGGGAAGCTGAAATCGGAGCGCGCCTTCGCCGGACCGTGGGCGCTGGTCGCCGTCAGCGCGACCATGCCGCTGGAGCCGTCCGGCTTGCGCAGGAAGCTCAAGGTCACGTGGGCGTCCTTCAGGGGCAGGCGCGGCAGGTCGATCTGGTCGACGTCCGCCAGCAGGTCGGCGCGCGGGGCGCTGAGCGTGCCGGTGATGGCGCCCGAACCCTTGGCCGCGCCCGAGATCTCCACGGGACCGGCGCGGAACGGACCGTTGGCGCTCCAGTCGAGCTTGAACGTCAGGCCCCCGTCCTGGGCCAGCACGCCGGCGGTGGAGGCCTTCAGCGCCGCCCCCTGCAGCGAAGCCGACCCGACCGCCACGCGGCCGCCCTGGACGTTGGCCTGGACCTTGAGCTGCGGCTTCGAGCCCAACAGGCGGTCGATCTCGGCATAACCCGTCGCGAACCGGTCGCCGCGGGCGTCTGCGGTCAGGGTCCACGGTTGGCCGGCCCTGGACTGGGCCGCCGACCAGGCCGCGCTGGCGGAACCCGCCGCGCCCGCGCGCGCCGCCGCCAGGTTGGAGATCGCCGCGTTGCCCTTGAACGTGAGCCCGCCCAGCAGGCTGCGGCCCCCGCTCGCCTCCAGCTTCACCCCCGCGCCCGTGAGCACAAGATCGCGCATGGCCAGGCGTCCGTCCGCCAGCCGCGAGCCATCGAAACTCGCCTTCGGCGCCGCACCCAGGGCCGCGGCCACGAACCCCGTCCCCTGGCCTCCGGATCCGGCAAGCCGCGCCTTGACGCCCCATTCGCCGGCCTTGCTGGTCACCTCGATCGGTCCCGCCGCCTGGCCGAGACTGTAGGATCCCAGGTTGATCTTCGAGGCCTGCCCCTGGCCCGCGAAGCGCCAGCCGGGCTTCATCTGCGTGAGGCGGCCGGTGATGCGGGTGGGGCCTATCGTCGGCCCGCCTGTAAGG
>JBOHKZ010000296.1:0-6865 GCA_050729355.1 Phenylobacterium sp.
TCCTGCAGCGGCGAGGGGTGGGCGATCCAAGGGGCCAGCGGCTGATTGACGGCGCCCTGCAGTCGGCCGAGAGGGCGCGAACGCTGGTGCAGCGGCTGTTGGCCTTCGCACGCCGCCAGCCGCTTCGGCCCTCGCCCGTCGATATCGGGAACGTCATCAAGGACATGACCGACCTGGTCGGCAGCACGCTTGGTCCGCGGATCCGCATTGTTGTTGACGTGACCCCGGGGCTGCCTCCGGCCATGGCCGATCCCAACCAGCTGGAAATGGCGCTGCTCAATCTGGCGGTGAACGCCCGTGACGCGATGCCGGATGGAGGGACGCTTACGATCAGCGGTCACACCCGCACACTCGGTCCGGAAAGCAAACTCGCACCCGGCCGCTACGTGATCCTGTCGGTCGCCGACACGGGGGTCGGCATGGACGCCGAGACTCTGAATCGGGCCGTCGAGCCGTTCTATTCGACGAAGGGAATCGGGGAGGGGACCGGCCTCGGGCTCTCGATGATTCACGGGCTGGCGGCGCAGCTCGGGGGTTGGCTCGACCTCGCCAGTACGCTCGGCGTCGGAACCTGCGTCGAGATGTGGCTGCCTGTCGCCGATCGACCCGCCATCCCGGCCGCCGACAAAGCGGCCGGCGCGGCCGAGAGCCGCGGCGCCGGCCTGGCGCTTCTGGTCGACGACGAGGACCTCATCCGCGCGGCGACCTCCCAGATGCTGGCCGACCTGGGCTTCACCGTCCTGGAGGTGACCTCGGCCAAGGAGGCCCTGCACCACATCCGCGACCCTCGTCTCGCGCTGCTGGTCACAGATCACCTGATGCCCGGCATGACTGGCACCGAGTTGGCCCGGCAGGTCCAGTCGATGGGACTGGAGGTGCCGATCCTGATCATCTCGGGGTATGCCGAGCTGGAAGACGTTGCGCCGGACCTCCCGCGCCTGATGAAGCCTTTCCGGGAGTCCGAGCTCAGCGCGGCGCTGGCCGCCCTGAAATCGTCGCCGACGGGCTCTTAGATCGATAAATGCCGCGGGCTAGGCCCCGCAGGCGCCTGGCGACGAGATGCCCGACAGGTCGAGCAAGTAGAGCACCAGGCCCGCCCCGTCGGTCACCGTCAGCCGGAAGTTGCGGTCGCGCCAGAACTGGTCCGGGTCTTCCCTGACAATTTGCGCCAGAACCACCAGCGCTTCGTTTCGTGCCGATCTCAGGTCCGGCAGCTCCGTGCCCTCAGCGTCGCGACAGATACGCCCGTTTTCGGTGTGGAAGAAGAACATCGCCATGGCCTCGTAAGTCGCTGAAGCGACAGAGGTTGCCGATGGGGATCAGCTATCGGCAGGCCGCGTGAATCGCGCCACGACGCGAACCCCGCTCCAGAGCTCCATGGCCCGGCCATCGCGCTGGTCCACCGCTGCGAGCAGCGCGTCTTCGTCGCTCTCAGCGACGAACTCGGCGGCGTTCTGGATATGATCGGCCAAGTCGACAAAGTAGAGCCGATAGCTGGTCATGACGCCCCAAGCGCGCTGGCGGACGGGTGGAGGATTGCAGGTCGCCTAGTGGCCCGCGAACGAGCGCGAAATAGAGCAGGGCTCCCGCCAGGTGGCGGGAGCCCTTCGGCTCGGTTCTAGACCCGGCGGCGGCCGGACAGCGCATGGTAGATCACCAGCACGACGATCGCGCCGACGCTTGCGACGAGGACGCTCATGAGATTCAGGCCCGTCACGTCGGGGCCGCCGAACCGCGTGAAGAGGAAGCCGCCTACGAAGGCGCCCACGACTCCGAGGACCAGGTCGAGCACCAGATTGCCACCCGAGCGATTGACGACCTTGGAGGCGATGAACCCCGCGATGAGCCCCAGAAGAACCCAGGCAATGATAGACATTTCGATATCTCCAGATGATTGGTCGGGGCGCTAGCGTTTGTGCACCGGTGAAGGTTCCACGGCAGGGCCGCGGAGCATCGCGATCCTCGGGGCGGGCCGAGCGCGCGTTCATCGCGGCGGCCTCGCGCGCCCGATGACGTGGGGGCGCCGCGGCCTCGCGCCAGCCGGCGGGAGCAAGTCCGTTTAGCGAGCGGCGCGGCAACCTTTCCGCCGCGACTGCACTCAAGCTTACACCTATCAACGAACGGAGATATTTATGCGCTTGCTCGTCCCCACACTTGCGGCCGCCTGCGCGGCCTTCAGCCTGGCCGCTTGCGAAAGCCAGGCCGACAAACACGCCGAGAAGACTGCGGACGCGTTGGAGGCCCAGGCCGCCGCGACCCCGAACGAAGCGAAGGAAACGCAGCTGAACGCCAAGGCGGACGCGATCGAGCAGCAGGCCGGGAATGCCGACGGCGGCGCCACGACCGCGAACACGCCCGACACGTCCCCCTCGAAGAAGTAGTCCAACTCGGACCATGAGGGGCAGGCGCCTCTCATGGTTCGCCATCTTGGGTCGCCACGGCGTCTTCGCGCGTTGGACCTCGCTACACCGGAGCCTTTGATGCTGAGATTCCTGCTTCTGGGCCTTGCCCTGACGCTGGCGGGGTGCGCCGCGAGGTCTGCGAATGCGCCGCAACAGGCGGTCGTCGAGAGCGAGGCGGCGCGGCAGACGGCCGTTGACGCGGTGGCGGCCGGGGCCAGCGTCGATCACGCCCTGGAAAAGGCCGCCGCCGAAGCGCCGGCAGGACAAGCGCCAAGGCCCTGAGAGGGGCTCGCCGGCCAGGACGTCGATCCCGCGTACTTTCGACTGGAGCTTGCACCGGGGCCCGCATCGCTTAGTCATCGGATCGGCATGCTGAACCCCTCGTCATCGCTCGCCCGGCTGTTCGACGCGCCCGTGAGGCCTGGCCGGCTCGTATGGATCGGCCTCCGTCCGGCCCGCCGCGAACCGGTTCGGGTGGTGGACGAGGCGGAGCTCAAGGCCGGGCGTGGGCTGGTCGGCGACCGCTACACCCGGCTGGACGGCGGCCGGCAGGTGACCCTGATCGAGTCCGAGGGCCTGCGGGCAGCGGCCGGCTACCTGGGTCTGGCGTCGGTCCCGCCGGAGGAGGTGCGCCGCAACCTGGTGACCGAGGGGATCAATCTGCTGGCGCTCAAGGGCCGCCGCTTCCGGGTGGGGGAGGCGGTGCTCGAGACGTCGGGGGAATGCCATCCCTGTTCGCGGATGGAGGAGACGCTGGGGGTGGGCGGCTACAACGCCCTGCGCGGCCATGGCGGGCTCACCGCGCGGGTGATCAAGGGCGGCGTGATCCGCGTGGGCGACACGGTAGCCCGGCTTGACGAGCCGGCTGCGGACGACGTCGAGCGAGCGGACTGAGCATGCCCCCCGCAGGTAAGCCGCCGACCCCCGCAAGCCTTAAGCGGGTGAACGCCGAGAACCTCGCCGCCCTCGGGGCGGAGCGTCTCGCGGACATCCTTGTGGCGGTGGCGGAAACCCGCCCCGACGTGAAGCGCCGGCTGCGGATGGAGCTGGCCGCCGAGCAGGGGGCCGACCACCTGGCGCTGGAGGTCGACAAGCGACTGGCGTCCCTGGAGACCAGCAAAGGTAGGGTCTCGTGGCGCAAGCGCGCCAGCTTTGTCGGCGACCTCGATCTCCTGCGCCTGCTGATCTCAGAGCGGCTGGCGGCCCTCGACGCGGCGAGCGCGCGCGAGCGGATGTGGCGCTTCATGGACCTGGCGGGGCGGCTGGACCGCCGGGTGAAGGACCGAGACGGGACAGTGGCTGAGGTCTTCCGGCAAGGCGCCGAAGACATCGGCCGGATGCTGGCCGAGCGCGGCGACGCGCAGCCGGCTGAAGCCTTCGTGGAGGCGATCGCCCACGATCCGGCCCGCTGGACCACGTGGCTGCCGGTGGCGCTTGAGGCGGCTCCTGCCGAACTCGTGTCTTCATTGCTGGCGCGCCTGCGGCTGCGGGGTGAGACATCGGCGGGATGGTCGGCTCTGTTGCGGGCGGCGGCCGACGCGGCCGGCGATGTCGAGGCCTACCGGGAGAGCCATTCGGCCGCGGCGTTGCGGACGCCGATGGTCGCCGCCGAACTGGCGCGGCGCCTGCTGCGGGCCGGTCAGGTGGACGACGCCGGCCGTGCGCTCGAAGCCGCGGCTCCCGCGGCAATCTCGGGGTTGCGGAGTGGCGAGCTTAAGCCAGGCGAGGTGGATTTCGCGTGGGAGAGCGCCTGGATCGACTGGCTGGAGGCGTCGGGGGAGAAGGCGGCGGCGCAGGCCGCCCGCTGGGCGTCCTTCGAACGCACGCTGTCGGCGGCGCGGGCCCGCGACTATGCGCGACGCCTGCCGGGCTTCGAGGACGTGGAGGCTGAGAACCGCGCGTTCGAATACGCTGCGGCGCACCCGGACTTCGCCCGCGCCCTGGGTTTCCTGATCGACTGGCCGGCGCTCCCGGAGGCCGCGGGCCTGATCCAGGCGCGGGGCGCCGAGATCACGCTCGGGGCCGATACCGCGCAGGCCTGGGCGGATCGGTTGCGCGGCCGCCAGCCGGCCGCTGCCGAGGCGCTGTTGCGCAAGGCCGCGGCGGCGGCGTTCAAGCGGCGGGACTTCAAGACCTGCGACCGGCTGACCGAGGCGGCTGACGCGATCGGCGCGGAATCGTAGCGGGGGTCCCTTCCGACGCCAGCGCGCAGCGCCGTTCAGGATGCTGGGAGACGCCAGCCGGTTGAAAACCGGGCGGCATCCATGATCTAGGGAGGCATGCCCTACGCAATGAGACAGCTGGCCAAGTTCGCAATCGATGTGCGGGAAACCGATTTCGTGCTGCGGCTGACAGACGACTCCGGCGAGGTCAGCGAGTTCTCGGCGTCGGTCGAGCAGATGGATCTGGTGATCGACGCGCTGAACGACCTAATGGCGGGGGAAGACGAGGGCTGATCGAAGCCCTCCGCCGGCGCGCGCCACGACAAGCGCCCGACGGCGACATCGGCCAGGCCTCTTCCCGTTACGCTCATCGGCCGCCGCGTGTCAGCGGCTCCGCGGCCTTCGCTCGGAACTCGAAGGCCGCAGAGTTCTTACTGAGGCCTGGAGGACATCCGATGAGCCTGGCCGAGCGTGCGCAAGACCAGATCGAAGACGCGCTGAACGCCGATGGACGCAGCCGCGGGCACGTGGTCGCGGGGCTGCTGATCTGCCTCGGCTGCGTGGCGGCGACCGCGGCGATCGCGGCCGCAAGGCCCCAGCCTGTGGCGCCGGGCGCCAAGCCCTCGCGACATCCCGCGGTGCGCGCGGTCTGGCCCGCTCTCTTTTCCGTCACCAGCCTGGCGGCGCTGCGGGTCTGGAACGCCCCGGACAGCGCCGACCGCACCAGGGCTCTGGGACTCTGGGCCGGCCTGCAGGGCCTGTCGATGTTCTGGATGGCGTGGGCGCCCCGAGACCGAACCACCCAGGTGGTCGCCGCGGTGTCCACGGCCGGCCTGACGGCCGCCTACGCCCACCAGGCCGCCTATGTCGATCGCAAGGCCGCAGGGCTCATCGCCCCGACGGGCTTCGCCGGCCTTTCCGCGCTCATCGCGAAACCCGCGCACGCGCCTTAGTCGGGAGCGATGTTGGATTGAAAGCCGATGACTAGCTTAGCCGGCCTGCCGCTGCCGCTCGATTTCGCGCCGATGGAGGCCAAGCTCGCCACGGAGCTTCCGACCGAGGACGGCTGGCGCTTCGAGCCCAAATGGGACGGCTTCCGCTGCCTCGCCTTCCGCAGCAAGCAGGAGGTCGACTTGCGCGCGAAGTCCGGCAAGCCGCTCGCCCGCTATTTTCCCGACGTGGTGGCGGCGCTCAGGGCGCTTCCGGCGGATCGCTTCATTCTCGATGGCGAACTGACGATCCCGGTGAATGGCGAACTGTCGTTCGAGGCCCTGCAGATGCGCCTGCATCCCGCCGAGAGCCGGGTTCGCAAGCTGGCGGCCGAGACGCCCGCCACCTTCGTCCTGTTCGACTGCCTTATGGACGCCAAGGGTGGAAGCCTGGTCGATGAGCCGCTCACCCGGCGCCGCGCAACCCTGGCGGCGTTGTTCAAGCGGTGGAAGACCCCGGATCATGTCTGGCTCTCCCCCGGGACAAACGACCTCGAGCAAGCGCGCGCTTGGCTGGACCAGGCCGGGGCGGCGCTGGACGGGATCGTCGCGAAACGGCTGGACGGACCGTACGCCTCGGGCGAGCGGGCCATGCTGAAGATAAAGCGCATGCGCACCGCCGACTGCGTTGTCGGCGGGTTTCGGTATCAGTCGGACAGCCGGCAGGTCGGCTCCCTGCTGCTGGGCCTGTTCGACGACGCCGGCAGGCTCGACCACGTGGGGTTCACCTCGGCCATCTCCGACGCTGAGCGCCCGGCCTTGACCCGGAAGCTGGAGCAGCTGGCCGGCGGGCCCGGGTTCACGGGCGACGCCCCGGGTGGTCCCAGCCGTTGGAGCAACGGACGCTCTGGGGAGTGGACTCCGCTGAAGACCGAACTCGTCGTCGAGGTCCGCTACGACCACGTCACCGCCGACCGCTTCCGGCACGGAACCACCCTCTTGCGCTGGCGGCCCGACAAGGCTCCCGAACAATGCACTTTGGCGCAGCTTCACGCGGAGTCCGCGGACCCGCTGGACGCGACGTCGTCCGCCTGACGCGCCGGGCGTCGGCTTTCGGGCGCCCCCGGCGGTCGGTGGATCCTGACGCCTGACCACTCTGCCAAACCGGGTTCGCGGATCGCAGCTTCACCATCGGAACCGGTCCGCCCGGAGTGCGCTCTGGTAGCCCGCTCTGGAGAGACCCCGATGAAATCAGCCCACATATTCCCGCTCGCGGCGACCCTGTCGCTTGCGTTGCTAGGCGCCTGCTCGAAGCCGGCGTCCACCACGGTCGACGAGGCCGCGGCCAACAGCGCTGCAGCCACCACGGACG
>JBOHKZ010000297.1:0-5825 GCA_050729355.1 Phenylobacterium sp.
CCCCGAGGGCGATGAGCGACGCTACGCCCGCGCCGCGGCGGAACACCTTCACCTGCCCCTCACCTTGATCCCCAAACCCATTGAGGCCCTGACGGAGGCCGACTTCGTCGAGGTCTCGAAGGGCCTGCGCCCAGCCTTTCCCGCCACCGATCCGGCGCGCGACCGCGACACCGCCGCACGGCTTGAGGCGTCGGGCGCCAGCGCTCTGGTGACCGGCCATGGCGGCGACATTGTCTTCTTCCAGATGCCCACGCCGTTGATCGCGGTCGATCGGTTTCGAATCACCGGGCTCAAGGGTCTTTCGGGCGAATTCCTGGGGGATGTCGCGCGGCTCACGCGAACGCCCGTCTGGTCGATCCTGCGCGGCCTCACCAAGCCCGAGCGCTCGGCAGCAGGCCGCCGTCCGGCGGCCCTGCCGCGCGGCGGGTCCGCCCCCTCGGTCGCGCTTGACCCCTGGTCGCAGGATGGCGCCGCGTTTCCGCCGGCGAAGCGACTGCAGCTGGCCGGCCTGTTCGACGCTCAGCTCGCTCGCGGCTGGTCACGGCGGGGCGCGATGGCCGACATCGTCAACCCGCTGTTGGCCCAGCCTGTCGTCGAACTCTGCCTTGGGCTCCCCACGCCGACCCTGGTCGAGGGCGGGCGGGACCGCAGCCTGGCGCGTCGGGCGTTCCGCGGTCGGCTTCCGCCATTGTTGCTGGATCGCCGGTCCAAGGGCGAGCTGACCGCCCACTACGGTCGTATGATCGCCGCCAGTCTCGGCTACCTTCGCCCCTTGCTGCTGGACGGTTGCCTGGCGGAGGCGGGACTCCTGGATCGCGCGAGGCTGGACGCGGCGCTCACGCCGCAACGCCTGATCCTGGATCGCGCGATGGGCGAGATCCTCCTCGCCGCGGTCATCGAGACCTGGGTCCGCTGGTGGCAGACACGGGTTCCGGACTCGCCGCAGGCGCCGCGGCCGCGACCTTGACGGCGCGCGCGAGGTTCTCGGCCAGCCACGCCAAGCCACGTCGGTAGGCGTCCCGGACGTTGCCCGGGCTGTAAAGAATGTGCGCCTCGCCCCAATAGGTCAGCAGGACCGCGTCTCGGTCCTGTCGGAAGAGGGCCGAGAAGATCTCCTCACCCTGCGACATCGGGACATGGTCCTGATCGCCCTGGATGATCAGCAACGGTGTGCGGATACGATCCGCCTGGAAGACCAGGGTGTTGCGAACGTATCGGGCCGGATTGCGCCAGGGCGGTCCGCCCATGGCGCCTTGTGAATCTTCCGTCCATCCGAGCTCGCCGGAGATCCCGGTCCCTTCGGACGGATCCACGCGCTCCGGCGCCTGGAACGTACCCCACATGCTGATCATGTCGATCGGGCCAGCCATCTCGACAGCGGCGCGGAACCGATCGGTCTGGGCGATGATCGCCACAACCCCATGGCCCCCGAGGCTGTGGCCCCAGAGTGCGAGGCGGCCCGGGTCGAAGGCGTCGGGGTATTGAGCCGCCGCAGCGTCGACGACGCCCAGAACCTTCGCGGCGAGCCCGGCCGAAGGCTCCTCCCCTTCGGACAACGGCAGGCTTGGCGTCAGCACGGCATAGCCGGCGCCGACGAGCACTGGAATGCTGGGCGTGATGAAGCTCTGGCCGTATTCCGCCAGGGTTGAGGGCGCCGCGCGCCGCTGGCCCGGATAGGGGACGATCACGAGGGGCGGCCTCGCGCCCCCCGTGCCTGCCCCGCCGGCCGCGGGCAGGTAGAGCCACCCCGCAGGGGCCGCGCCTCCGGACGCTGACGCCGCCGCGCGAACCGGGACGGCCCGCAGCGGATCGACGTCCTGCTGCCGCCGGTTCGTGGCGTCGAGAAGCGTCCACCCCGACGTCGTTCTCAGGTGCAGACGCGTGACGCCGTGGGGGTCCACGCTGGTCGCCGCGAACGCCCCGTGGCTCTGCGCGCCGACCTGGATCGTGCCCGCGCCGTCCGGAAGCTAGACGGCGCGATGGGCCGCCTCAGGCCCCACAGATACCAACTGGGGGAGCCCGCCCGCCGCCGACCGCAAGGTCACTTGCGCGACGCGGACCGGCGGATTGGATCCCAGCCGCGCCTCCCAGAAGAACGAGGCTGGCATCGCACGCACGGCGTCTCCGACATTCAGCGGTGTCACAGCGGTCGCGGTGAATCGCCAGGCCCGCCCCAAAGCCACGCCGATCGCGCCGTCGCCCACCGGCTGAAGGGTGTCGGGAACCGTCTCCAGCCCTTCGGTGAGCACCCTCGGCGCCCCGTCGGTGATGGCGACCCAGTCCTGGCGCGCACCGCGCCGCACCAGCACGGCGGGAACCTCTCCGAGCCAGGCCGCCCGGGCACCTTCCGGACGCTCGTGAAGCACCGGCTGGGCGTCGCCGAGGGGAAGGACATCGACCTGCCCCTCGGACGTCACGGCCACCACCCGGCCGGCCGACAACGGAGCGCCCTGCGGCCGGACGAAGGCGAGGAAACGGCGGCCGGAAGGGGACCAGTTCAGAAGCTCGCCCGACACGTCCTGGCCGGGACACGGATGCAGGACGCGGTGATCGACGAGGTCCACGATCCCGAGGCGCTCGTGATGCCACGCAATGCCGTTCGGTCCTTGGATCGGCTGATCCGCGACCAAGCGAATATCCGCGCCGGCTTCGGCGAAGGCGACATGACGTCCATCGGGCGAAACCTCGAGATCCTCGATGTCCCCCGAGGCCAACGTTGCGATCCGGCCCGACGCGACGTCGGCCAGGACCAGCCGGCTCGGCGGCTTCCTTGGGCGCAGGCCGAAGTAGCGCCCGGCGCCGATCGCGGTGACCGAAACGTCGCCGCGGCGCGTGGCCGCCCATCGCGCTGGAAGTTCCCGGGGCCCCGCGCCGCTGAGCGCCAAGGCGAGGGGGAGCCGCCCGCGGGGTCGATCGATCGCCACCAGCTGGCCCGGCCCACGCCACTGGACCGTGCGGTTTCGGTACGGGAACTCAGGATCGACATCGAGCCAGCGGAGTTGGCGGGTGGCGAGGGTCACCACGCCCAGCTGCCACCGACCCCGACGCAGGCCATAGACAGCGACCAACCGTCCGTCCGGCGAGAACGGCCCCAGCGTCATGCCAAGCGGGTCGCCTTTGATCAGCGGACGCGCCTGCGGCGCCTGCGACAGGTCCACCAGGCGAATGCGGTTCTCGAAAATCTCATGCAGGGTCTGGCTCGGAATGACGGGCACATCGACGCGGGCGACCCGGCGTTCGAAGGCGAGCCACCGGCCGGTGGGATCGAACGCCAGTTGCCCGAAGGTCTCCTGGTGAACGAGGTCCTCAACGGTATAGGGGCGCGCGGCGGCCGGCGTATGGAAAGCCGCCAGTACCGCTGCGAAGGCCGGGATCGCGAGGCGGCGCCCGGCCGCCCAGGGGCCGAGGCGCCTCACCAGGACTTGATGAGCTGGAGGGACACGAACCGGCCGATCGGATCGGCGTTGGCCGGGTCGTAGGCGACGGCCGAGGGGGAATCGTAGAACGGCGGCTTCGCGTCGAAGAGATTGCGCACCGAAAGGGTGGTCGAGAGACCCGCAAATCGGCTGGCCTGCGGGGCGACGGACCGCAGCTGCAGATCCGTCGTCGTCTGGCTGTCGATGCGCTCGCCGAGCGGCCCCTTGTAGGCGTTGACGAAGTTCACGGCGAGCTGGCCGGTGAACGAACCGCGGGTCGCCGCCGCGGTCGCCCGGCCCCGGAACCGGACCGGGAAGTTGGCCACATTGACGTCGCTGACCGAGCGGGCGGTCGGTGTGATCGCCACGTCGTAGTGATCGAGATAGGCGCCATTGGCGTAGAGCTGCAGATGGGTGGCGCCGACATCCCGGGCGTAGGTCACCTGCGCGTCCAGGCCAGACACATGCAGCGCGCCCGTGTTCACGAACCTCGCATCGACGATGGCGGTGTAGCTGGTGGCGGGGAAGCCCGAGAGCCCGAGGCTCTGGGGCGCGTTGATCAGCGCCTGCACCTTCGCCCGGTCCGCCGCGTTGGTCGCCGGAGAGACGAAATCGACAAACGTCGAGTACCTCGGGTCGGTCAGGACGATCGCGGCGGCCGTGAACACCGGCCGGTCGATCTTGCCGGAGAAGTCCGTGTCGAACCAACTCGCGGCGATCTTCAGTCCCGGAACGTTGTGCGGCGCCCAATCGAACCCGACGCTCCAGGATTTGGCGGTCTCCGGCTTGAGGGTTGGGTTTCCATTCTGCAGCAGGACGATCAGCTTGTTGCCGGCTGAGCCCATCGGCAACTGGGCCGGCGAGAAGAACGCCTGCCCGAAGATCTGCGGCAACGACGGCGCCCTGAATGACGTGCCCCAGCTGGCGCGCACGTGGAGATCGGAGGTCGGGGTCCAGATCAGCCCGTACTTGGGATTCCGGGTCGTGCCGAAGTCGCTGTAATGCTCCACCCGGGCGGCCGCGGAGAGCTCAAGCGCGCCGATCGGGCTTTCCGCATCGAGCAGCGGCGCCCTCAGTTCGGCGTAGCCCGCCGTAACGTCGCGACTGAAGGCCGTCGGGGTGCTTGCGGTGGGCATGACGCCGGACGTGAAGCGCACCCCGCCTTGGCGAAATTCCTCACGCCGCGCGTCGGCGCCAAGAGCCACGCGCAAAGGACCGGCGGGGAGCGTGAAGAGAGAGCCGTCGAACTTGACGTCCACGCTCGACACCCGGTCCCGGGTGTCGTTTGTCGAGAAGCCTCCCCCGATGAAGGCGGTGACAGCCTGGCTGTTCACGCTGCCCGAGGCGAAGGGGTTGAAGAAGCCGTCCCGCGGCGCACTGTAGGGGGTCGCCGGATTGTCCGCCGTCGTGCCGAGGGCCTCGGACAAGGCCGTCGAATTCACGAGATTGGTCGCCGCCGTGCGGCTGTGGTTTTCGGCGTAGCTGGCGTAGGCCGCCATGTGCCAGTCCCACGGCAGGCGCAGGTCGGCGCCGACCGAGGTCCCCAGGCCTTCGCTCGCGCCTTTCAAATGCGCGGGCGGCAGGTCGTCTTTGAAGTTGTAGCTGATCGTCTCTGACGCCGCCCCGATGGGCGAGACGTAGAACGGGTTGGCGCGGGTCACGGTGAAGCTGGTGAAATTCGAGCCCGTCGGCAGTCGATAGCGGCGACGCCCCGCGGTGAGATCCGCCGAGAGGTCCAGGCGGTCGCCCAGCGCCTGGTTGGCGCTCGCGTAGACGCTGTCCGTCACCTGTCGCGGCAGGAGCGCGCTTTGCGCGAGGGGCTCCGCGAAATTTTGCGTCCCCGCCACGAACCGCCCGGGCGTCAGGCCGACACCGTTTTGCCCGTCCGGGATCGCCCAGAACGGGACCGCGAGGCCCGGCGTCGAATTGACGATGTTGCCCGGGTGACTGAACGAGGTGCGGTGATCCGTCCCGCCCCTCGGTCGCAGGTCCGCCGTCGAGGAAAAGGAGCGCTGGGTGGCCAACAGGGCGCCCCGCTGATCGTGCTCCAGCGCCAGCGTAAGGCTGCCGCCGCGCCATGTGCGGCCGAAGAGCTGTGAGACTTGCGACTGAGCGGGGTCGCCCTGCGTCGCGACACCGTGGGTGATCCGCGTTTCCGCGCCGTCGAAGTTCCGCCGCAGGATGACGTTCACGACGCCGCCGACAGCGTCGGATCCATACAGCGCGGACGCGCCATCGAGGAGGATCTCGACCCTCTCGACGGCCGCCGACGGCAGGGTGGAAAGGTCCCCGAAGTCGCCGTTGTTGCCCGTCCCGGCGAGCCGGTGGCCATTGATGAGGGACAAGGTCGCGTTCGGTCCGAGCCCGCGAAGATTGATCCCGGAGCCATAGAACGTGTTGGAACTGGAG
>JBOHKZ010000298.1:0-7464 GCA_050729355.1 Phenylobacterium sp.
CTCGCCATACAATGGTCGCCCATGAGCACCACGGTTCGTAGCGCCACGCTCTCGAACTTCACGGAGGTCGCCGCCCAGGTCGGCCTCGACGCCGCCGCCATGCTCCGCGAGATGAATATCGACCGGCGCGCGCTCACCGAGCCCGATCTGAGGATTCCCGCCCAGGCCTGCGCCGAGCTTCTGGAACTGTCGGCGGCGCGCGCAGGCTGCCCCACGCTCGGCTTGCGCATGGCCGAGTCGCGGCGACTGTCCGACTTCGGCGAGGTGAGCCTGCTGATCACCCACCAGGCCACGATGCGCGACGCGCTGATGACCGTCGTGGAGTATCGGGAGCTGCTGAATGAATCCCTCGTCGTGCATGTCGAGGAACACGCCGACGTGGTCATCGTGCGCGAGGAGCTGCTGGTCGGGGACCAGTCCCAGGTCAGCCAGGCCTACGAGCTCGCCATCGGGGTCATGTACCGCCTGTTTCGGGCGCTGCTGGGATCACGCTGGCGCGCCCAGAGCGTGAACTTCACCCATGCGCCGCCCGCCGATCTGACCATCCATCGGCGGGTGTTCGGTCCGATCGTCGAGTTCAATTGCGACTTCAACGGCCTGACCTGCCGTCAATCCGATCTGGACGCGCCAAATCCATCGGCCGATCCGGCGCTGGCCCAATTTGCGGAACGGTATGTCCGGTCGCTGCCGAACGCCGACCGCCGCTCGCTCTCCAAGGACGTCCAGAAGGCGCTCTACCTGCTGCTGCCGCTCGGCGACGGGTCCATGACCAAGGTCGCCGCGCACCTCGGCCTCAACGAACGCACCCTGCAGCGCCGGCTGCGGGAGGAAGGGGCCGAATTCGGCGGCCTGCTGAACCAGATCCGCAGAGACCTGACCGTGCGCTATCTGGGGAACCCCAACCTCGCCGTGTCGCGCGTGGCCGGCCTCGTCGGCTATTCGCGCCAGACCTCGTTCAGCCGCTGGTTCGCCGACGAATTCGGGACCTCGCCGTCCGGCTGGAGGGCGACGACCCTCCAGCGCGACCATCTCTCGCGGTCCGCCGCGGCGCCGCCGGCCTGAGGCGTTGGCGCGACCCCTTACGGCGTCGCGTAGTGGCCAGGCCCGGGATGAAGGGTCTTCGCGAGTGATTTGCTCGTCCGCGGCGAGGGCCTGTCTCCCCGTGGAGCCGCTTGAGCAGCGAGATCGATCAGGGAATCCGGGCGTGGCTTCAGGCTGGAGATCGCCTGGGTCGGCAAGCGCACCTTCAGCGTGGTGCCGGCGGGGCCCGTGTCGATCAGCAACTCGCCGCCAAGCTCGGTCACCCGATCGCGCATCCCGAGCAGGCCCACCCCCGGGGTGATCGGCGCGCCGTCGGTCGCGGCGAAACCGCACCCGTCGTCCCGGACCTGGAGCACGACCTCGCTTCCGCGATTGTCGAGCTCCACGAGTATGGCGTTGGCGTGGGCGTGACGGTGGATGTTGACCAGGCCCTCCTGGAGGATGCGGAACAGGGTCAGCTCCTGCGCCCGATCCACTTTGCAAGGCGCCCCCTGCACGCGCATGTCGACCTGCAGTCCGGCGCGTTGTGCAAAGCCCTGGACCAGGTCGCGAACCGCCACCTCGAGTCCTCCCTCAGCCTCCGGCCATGGCGGATGCAGCAGGTAGGAAACGGTCCGGATCTGCGCATGGGCGTCGCGCAAAGCCGCCGTCAGGTCGTCCATGACGCTCGCCACGCCGTCCGTCTGAGGCGTGATCCTGCGCAAGCGGGCGAGCCCCAGTCCCAGTGAAACCAGGTTCTGCCCCACCGAGTCGTGCAGGTTTTTGGCGAGCTGCCGGCGTTCCTCGGCCTGGGCCGCGCAGACCCGTTCACGGGCCTCGCAGGCGATTGCCTTGGCCTTGGCGAGTTCGGTCACTTCCTCCTGGACTACGAGGTACCGATGCGGCGAAGCCAGGCGCAGGTGGGTGACGACAATCCGATAGTCACGCCGACCGGACTCCGTCTCCAGCCAACACACCCGCTCGATCCTGGCCATCGAGCCTCCGAGCACGCGGATCAGGCCCTTTCGCAAGGCCGCGGCGCCCGAAACCTGATCTGCAACATCGTCGCAAACCTCGAGATAGTTCTCCCCGATCGCTCCGATCACACCGACACGGTCATGCCCCGCAAGCGCCCGCCACGACAGGCTCGCGCCGACAATCTCGCCGGCCCGATCCAGGACCGCGACCGGGTTCACCAGAGCGTCGAGCGTCGCCTGTAGACGACGCTCGACCGCCGCTCGCGGCAGACTTGCATCGTGTGTCGCTAGCATATGGGACCGTCCCCTCGGAACCAGAACTCCACTGCGAGCATCTTCGGAGTTAACCGAAGTTGATTACACCCATCCGGGTGCAATGTGAAGTATGCATTCTCTAGATTGCAAATAATCGACAGCGCGTAAGATAACGAATTCTGACCGACCTTGCTTGCCTGCAAGTCGATGGATTGATCTTCTACGTGAAAGCTTAAGCACGCGGCCACCCGCGCAACATCCACGGTCAGCAGCGTCACCATGGTGATATTCGGCCGGGCGACCAATCAGGTCTTACCCTCCGTCGTTTCTCAGGTCGATTTTGGCGCTGGCTACACGCGAACGGCGTCTGCACCTACGCAATCTCCGCCGCCGGCCGAACCGTGGCCGTGAGGCCAAGGACCGGCGCGGACCTAGGGGAACATTCAGCCCGACCTAGGTAATCGCCCGGAAGACCGGTGCGGAGCCCCATGTAGAGTTTGAGTTGAGAGGGTTGCCGATGATTGCGATGAGAGCCGGTACCGCCGCGCGACGATTGAACATCTTGGTCGTGGATGACCATGAAATGGTGCGCAAGGGCGTCCGGGCGCTGATCGAGGACGTCCCCGACTGGTACGTCTGCGCCGAAGCGGAGGACGGCCAGGCGGCCGTCGCCGCGGCTCGCGAGTTCCAGCCCGACGTGATCGTGATGGACATCTCGATGCCCAAGGTGAGCGGCATTGACGTCATCCTCCAGCTGAAGAAGCTGCTGCCCGGCGTCGAAATCCTTGCACTGACAATGCATGAGAGCGACCGGATCGTGGGCCAGGCCCTGCGCGCCGGCGCCCGCGGGTATGTCCTCAAGAGAGAGAGCGGAGAGAAGCTGCTCGAGGCCCTGACGGCGCTCTCGCATCACGAGCCCTACTTCTCTTCGGCCGTCTCGGAGACCTTGCTGCAGTCCTATCTGCAATCGACCTACACGCTGGAGCAGGAACAGCTGACGCCCCGCGAACGGCAGATCGTAAAGCTCGTCGCCGAGGGGAGCAGCAACAAGGGCATCGCCCAGACCTTGAAGGTCAGCATCAAGACGGTGGAAACCCACCGGGCGGCGGCTATGCGCAAGGTCGGCGCGAAATCGTCGGCCGACCTGACCCTGTACGCGGCGCGCAACGAGCTGGTTCAGCTCTGAGCGGCTACTCGGGTTTGATGGCGCTCACGTGCGGCTGGATCAGACAGACCCCGTTGGAACGCGACAGGCCGGAGGCGCCCGTCGCACTCCAGGTCGCCTTGCGCCGGTCTGAACTCAACTCGACGGTCACGATGAGCGTCGCCGAGCCTATGGTCCCCTGAAGCCGGTTCTTGTCCGCCGAGCAGGCGTAGCTGCTGCAAAGGTTCGGGCCGAACTTGCCTTCGTCCGCCTTCCATTCCTGGAACGAGTTCGGCGCGAGGCGGAAGGTGCGCCAGACCTCGGCGTTGCCCCACCCGGCCCGGGTCCCGGTCATGTCGCACTTGAGGACAAACGCGTCCGCCGATGGAGTCGACGCGGCCGAGGCCTGGAGAAGCAGGCCGAGCGCCAGTGCCGCGGTCGGGGTCATTCGCTAGCCTCCGGTGTTGGACCCATCACGATAGGGCGGCTGCGAGCGAACCCCATCGGGTGATGCCGAAAATCTGCAGGGCGGAATACCTGAGGCTCGGCGGGCGCCCCCCCGGGAACGGCGCCATGCCTCGTCGGTATTGGAACCGACCCGAGGCGGGTTTTCGCGGCCGGCGGCGTGCGGGGTCGCCTAGGCCAAACTACGGTGAATTACCGATACAACCCGCAGACGAAGCCCTCCTACCCTCAGGCTTGATTGCGCACCCTGACGTGCGTGGGGATGAAGGGGAGCATTGGATGTCTCAAGGCGAACAGCTGTTCAGGCCGTGCCTGCTTGCAGCCGCGGCTTTCAGCCTCCTCGGGGTCAGTGCGGCGCAGGCGCAAGACGGTCCGAAGTTCGAAATCTACGGGTTCGCACAGGCGGACTACATCCAGGACTTCAATCGGGTGAACCCGAACTGGGACGCCACGCTGCGGCCGTCCAAGATCCCCACCACCGCCGGCACGTTCGGCGACAACGGCCAGAGCATCATCAGCGTCCGGCAAAGCCGGTTCGGCGTGCAGGCCAGCCAGGACATCGCCGGCGAGCCGCTCTTCGTGAAGTTCGAGTTCGACCTGTTCGGCGTCGGCGGGGACGAGGGCCAGACCACGTTCCGGCTTCGCCACGCCTATGGGTCCTGGGGGCCCATCCTGGCCGGCCAGACGAACTCGCTCTTCATGGACGGCGACACCTTCCCCAACACGATCGACTACTGGGGCCCCAACGGCATGGTGTTCCTGCGCAACCCGCAGGTCCGCTTCACCTACAAGATGGACTCCGGCGAGTTCGCGATCGCTGTTGAGAAGCCGGGCAACGACATCGACCCCGGCAATATCCGCGAGATCGCGCCGGAACTGGGCGCAAACATCACGGGCGACGAGAAGTGGCCCGACCTCACCGCCCACTTCAAGTTCGGCGACGACTGGGGCCACGTGCAGATCGCCGGCATCCTGCGCAAGGTCGGCTACGAGACGATCGGGACGCCCGATAACCGGCCCAAGAACTCCAAGATGGGCTGGGGCATCAACGGCTCCGCCAACATCAAGACCTGGAACAAGGACGTCCTGCACCTCTCCGCGGTCTACGGCGAGGGCATCGCCAGCTACATGAACGACGGCGGTACGGACCTCGGACCGAAACTGACAGTCGGTGTCTCGCGGCCGATCGTGGGCGCGCCTCCGACCGGATCGCTGCGCGGCGACGTCGTGCCGCTGCTCGGCCTGGTCGCCTACTACGACCACTACTGGAACGACAGTTTCAGCAGCTCCATCGGCTGGAGCATGGTCGACGTCGACAACACCTCGTTCCAGTCCGCCGACGCCTTCAACAAGGCTCAGTACGCCTCCGTCAATCTCCTGTGGACGCCGGACAAGCGCATCCTGATCGGTGGAGAGTTCCTGTGGGGTGAACGCGAAGACTTCAACAAGAACAAGGGCGACGACATGCGCCTCCAGTTCTCATTCAAGTACAGCTTCAGCAGCAACGACTTCTTCAAATAGCCATCACGCTCAGGAGCGATCCAATGTCGCAAGTCAACACCTCGCGCCGGGACCTCGCCAAGAGCCTGGCATTGTTCGGCCTCGTCGCTTCGGCGAGCGGGGCCGCACGCCCTGCCCTTGCACAACCGGCCGGCGCCTCGGCCGACTCGGCCGTCAAGTCCGCCTACGACACCTTCAAGTCCCTCAACGAGGGCAAGAACGCCGACTACATCCCGGCGCTCGCCAAGGTGCCGTCGAACTACTTCGGCATCGCGCTGGTGACGCCGCAGGGCAAGATGTCGACCGCTGGCGACATCGATCCGACCTTCTCGATCCAGTCGATATCGAAGGTTTTCACCATGGCCCTGGTGTTCCAGGAGTCCGGTGAGAACACCGTCGAAAACGCGGTGGGCGTCGACGCCACCGGCCAGGTCTTCAACTCGATCGTCGCGGTCGAGAAGGATCGCGGCAAGGAGATGAACGCCCTGGTGAACCCGGGCGCCATCGCCACCACCGGCACCGTGAAGGGATCCAGCCCCGACGAGATCTGGGCCAAGATCATCGGCATCCACAGCGACTTCGCGGGCCGCAAGCTCGATGTGAACCAGGAAGTCTACAAGTCGGAATCCGACACCAACCAGCGCAACCGCGCGATCAGCATGCTGATGAAGGCCTACGAGCGCTTCCCCGGCGATCCGGCCGTTGCGGTGGACCTCTATACCCGGCAGTGCTCGATCGCAGTGAACGCCAAGGACCTCGGCGTCATGGCCGCGACCCTGGCCAACGGCGGCAAGAACCCGATCACCAAGAAGCAGGTGATCGACACCAAGCACGTGCCCGGCATCCTCGCAGTGATGGCGACGGCCGGCCTCTACGACGACAGCGGCAAGTGGCTGTTCCATACCGGCCTGCCCGGCAAGAGCGGCGTCGGCGGGGGCCTGATCGCGGTGTCGCCCGGCAAGTTCGGGATCGGCACCTTCGCGCCGCCCCTCGACGCCGCCGGCAACAGCGTCCGCGGGCAGCGGGCGATCACGGCGATCTCCGATGCGCTGGGCGGCAATCCGTACGCCTCGAAGCCAGTCTAGTCGCGCGAGCATCAGGGAGTGGGGCGTGAGTGAGCGCGACGGACTGTCATCGGAGTATCCCGTCGGACGGCGCGCTGGGGATCGGTCGAGGCGACTGATGTCGGGGCCGCGGTTCGGAGCCGCGGCCGTCTGCCTGGGTCTTGGCCTGCTAGCCTTCAGCGCCCAGTCCGCCGGCGCGCAGGCGGCCGGCGCTCAGCCTGCGCCCATCACCGATGCGCAGCGGCAGCGCATGGAACAGCAGTTGCAGGAGCTGCTCTCCATGCGTGGAGAGTTCGACCAGCGTATTCGCGCGCTTGAGGTCGAGCTGCACGGGAGTTCCGCAGCGCCCGCCCCCAGGCCCGGCGCTGCGCCGCCCATCGAGACCATCCCGGTGCAGCAGGCCGAGGCGCCCCCGCCTACCAAATGGGGAGGGTACGAGCCCGGCAAGGGGCTCGTCCTGATGAGATCCGACCTCGGCGAAGTGGACCTGGGCCTGGTCAGCTACCTCAGGTACCTCAATCAGGAAAACCTGGAGAAGTCGTACACAGACGCGTTCGGGCGCACCAAGACCATCACGCCTCGGGAAGACTTCCAGCTCGCGAAGGTTCAGATCACGGTCAGAGGCTGGCTGTTCGATCCGCGATTTGGGTACAACGCCTACGCCTGGACCTCACAAACCGCCCAGGGCCAAGGCGCCCAGGTTGTGCTGGCAGGCAATCTCAACTGGACCTTCAGCGACGCCCTGAGGGTCTACTTCGGCATTCAGTCCGTACCATCCACTCGGTCCACGAACCGGACCTTCCCGTATTGGCTTCGCAACGACAACCGGCCGATCGCGGACGAATTCTTCCGCGGATCCTACACCCAGGGAATCTGGGCTGAAGGGAAGATCGCCAAGGGCCTCGAATACCGCGTGATGGTCGCCAACAACCTCAGCGCGCTCGGTGTCAACGCCGGCCAACTCGATGCGAAGATCAACACCTGGTCCGGCGCCCTGACCTGGATGCCGACGACGGGAGAGTTCGGGCCGATCAACGGC
>JBOHKZ010000299.1:0-9186 GCA_050729355.1 Phenylobacterium sp.
GCGCACCGCTGCGCCCATCTGGAAGGAGGCGGCATGAACCTTTTGACGCGCCGAGTCCGGGGCTTCCGGCTGGTGGACCTGATCGCGCTGGGCCTGCTCACCGCGCTGATCCTCGGCGTCTACCTGGCCAAGACCATCGCCGGGCGCGAGCGCACCGAGATCGCCAAGGTCGAGCGGCAGATCGACATGGAGAAGTCGCGCATCCGCCTGCTGCAGGCCGAGGTCAGCCACCTCGAGCAGCCGGCCCGCATCGAGCGCCTTTCGGAAGCCTACCTCGGCCTGGCGCCGGTGACCTTCAAGCGCGAGATCTCGACCGAGGCGCTGGCCTTCGTCGCCGGCAAGCCCATCGAGCCCCCCAAGGTTCCGGTCGACGTCACGCCCGATCCGATCCAGCCGTTCTCGCCGACCGCGCCGCCTGCGTCTGAGGCGCCGGCGCCCGTCACGACCGAGGCCCAGCAATGAGCCTTGGGCAGCAATCCTTCGGATCCTCGGCGCTGTCGCGCTGGCTGGCCGGCTGGGTCTGGCGCGTCGAGCACGCCTTCGAGCGCGCGCGGGCGTCCGGCAAGGCCGAGGACGACACCCGCATCCGCATCTTCTTCGTCCTGGCGCTGTTCTCCGCCGGGTTCCTGACCCTGGCGTTCGGGGCGAGCCGCAATGCGCTGTTCTCCAACTCCGCCAAGAGTGACGCCTACCTGGCGCCGATTGGCGCGGCGCGGGCCGATCTTGTCGACCGCAACGGCCAGATGCTGGCCGCCGACCTCCTGCACTACGGGCTCTACATCGACCCGCGGGAGATCTGGGACACCGCCGAGACTCGCGCGGCGCTGACCGCCGCCCTGCCGGAGCTGACCCCCGACCGCCTGGACCGCGCGCTGCGCGCCGGCCGCCGGACGTTCGCCATCGGCGGCCTGACCCCGGAAGTCCGCGCCAAGGTGCACGACCTGGGCCTGCCCGGCGTCAGCTTTGAGCCCGAACAGAAGCGGGTCTATCCGCTGGGCTACACCGGCGCCCACATCATTGGCTTCGCCGACACCGGCGGCGACGGCCTGGCCGGCGCCGAGGCGGCTCTGAACGAGGACATCCGCGCCCAGGTCGCCAACCACGGCGCCGTGCCGCTCTCCATCGACCTGCGCGTCCAGGCCGCGGTGGAAGACGAGCTCTACAAGGGCGTGGCCGAGTTCAAGCCGAAGGGCGCGGTGGCCGTGGTGATCAACGTCCACACCGGCGAGATCCTCGGGATGGCCAGCTATCCCACCTTCGATCCGAACCAGCCCGGCAAGGCGAGCCTCGACGCGCGCCTGAACCGCGCGGCCGGCGCGGTCTACGAAATGGGGTCGACCTTCAAGGGCTTCACGGTGGCCATGGGCCTGGACTCGGGCGTGGCGACGCCGGAGTCGACCTTCGACGCGCGCAGCGACTTCCACCTCGGCTACCGCACCATCCACGACTATCACGCGACCCGGAAGATCCTGACGCTCGTGGAGGTGTTCCAGCACTCCTCCAACATCGGCACCGCAAAGCTGGCCGAAGCGGTCGGCGTCGAGCGGCTCAGCCACTACTTCAAGGCGTTCGGCCTGACCACGCCGGCCAAGGTCGAACTGATCGAGACGGCCCGTCCGCTGACCCCCAAGGTCTGGAACGAGGACGCGGTCGCTTCCACCTCCTTCGGCCACGGCATGAACGTCAGCCCGCTGGCCCTGGCGCGCGCCTATTCGGGCATCCTGAACGGCGGCAAGCTCCTGCCGCTGACCATCAAGAAGCTGCCGGCGGGGACCAAGGTCGACGGGCCGCGCATCGTCTCCGAAAAGACCTCGGCGACCATGCTGCAGATCATGCGCGCCAACGTCAGCTGCACCTGCGGCTCCGGCGGCAAGGCCGACGTGCCGGGCCTGAACGTCGGCGGCAAGACCGGCACCGGCGAGAAGTACGATCCCGCCATCCGCGGCTACAGCCACACGAAGCAGGTCTCGTCCTTCGCGGCGGTCTTCCCGACCGACGGCGCGCTGACGGATCCGCGCTACTTCGTGCTGGTGCTCATGGACGAGCCGCATGCCTCGCCGAAGAGCTACGGCTACACGACCGGCGGCTGGGTCGGCGCGCCGCCGGCCGGCAAGATCATCGAGCGCATCGCACCGTTCCTGGGCGTGCCGCGCCGCGCTGCGACCTTCCCGTTCACGCCCGCCGTCGAACTGCCCAAAGGGGCGGAGGTGGACGAATGAAACTCTCCGACCTCCTGCAGCGCGACCTGAACGCCGACCCCGAGATCAGCGGCGTCACCGCCGACAGCCGCAAGGCGGGTCCGGGCTATCTGTTCGCCGCCCTGCCGGGGTCGAAGGTCGATGGCCGCGAGTTCGCGGTGAAGGCCGAAGCGCAGGGCGCCGCCGCCGTGCTGGCCGGCCGCGACATCGAAGGGCTGCACATCCCGCTGGTCACCGCCAACGACCCGCGCCGCGCCTACGCCCTGGCCGCCGGCAAGTTCTACGGCGCGCAGCCGGCGACCTGCGTCGCGGTCACCGGGACCAACGGCAAGACGTCGGTGGCCGGCTTCTGCCGCCAGATGTTCGCCCACGCCGGTTTCAAGGCGGCCAGCATGGGCACGCTGGGCGTGCGGATCAGCGCGCCGGGCAAGGCCGACGAACAGCTCACGCCTCCAGGCCTGACCACGCCGGACGCCGCCGACGTCGCGCGCCTGCTGGCCGAGGCCGCTCAGATGGGCGTCACCCACCTGGCGTTGGAAGCCTCGTCGCACGGCATCGACCAGCGCCGGTTGGACGCGGTGAGGCTCACCGCCGCCGGGTTCCTCAACCTGACCCAAGACCACCTCGACTATCACGGCACCATGGGCGCCTACCGGGCCGCCAAGCTGCGCCTGTTCGAGAGCCTGCTGCCGCGCGGCGGCACGGCGGTGCTGAACGGCGATTCCGACAGCTATCCGGCCTTCGCCGCCGCGGCCGTCTGCGCCGGCCAGAGCGTGATGAGCGTCGGCGAGAAGAGCCAGGGCCTGCGCCTCGTCGAGCGCGCCCTGCTGCCGGAAGGCCAGCGGCTGAAGGTGCGCTTCCGCGGCGAGGTGCATGACCTGCGCCTGCCTCTGGCCGGCGCGTTCCAGGCCTCGAACGCCCTGGTCGCCGCGGGCCTGTGCATCGCCGCGGGCCTGAGCGTCGAGCAGGCGCTGGCCGGGCTGGAAATCCTTGAGGGCGCGCCGGGCCGGCTGCAGCGGGTGGGCAAGGGACCGCGCGGCGGCGAGGCCTATGTCGACTACGCGCACACCCCGGATGGCCTGGAGACGGTGCTCTCCGCGCTGCGCCCCCACGTGCGCGGCAAGCTGATCGTGGTGTTCGGGGCCGGCGGCGACCGCGACCGGACCAAGCGCCCGCTGATGGGCAAGATCGCCGCGGAACTGGCCGACGTCGCCATCGTCACCGACGACAATCCCCGCAGTGAAGTTCCGGCCGCGATCCGCGCCGAGGTGATGGCCGGCGTGCCGGGGCTGAAGGAAGTTGGCGACCGCCGCGAGGCGATCCGCGCCGCTGCGAAGTTGTTGGGTGAGGGCGACATCCTGGTGGTGGCCGGCAAGGGCCACGAGCAGGGCCAGACGGTGGGCGACGTAGTTCATCCGTTCGACGACGTGACGGAGACGGCGAGCGCCTTGGAGCTTGTGCATGGCTGAGCCGCTGTGGACGTCTGACGAGATCGTCCGGGCGACGGGCGGGACACTCGCGGGCGCCACTTTCGCGGCCGGCGGCGTTTCCATCGACACGCGCTCGATCGAGCCCGGCGACCTCTTCGTCGCGCTGGGCGGCGTGCGCGACGGCCACGAGTTCGTGGCCCAGGCGATGGCCAAGGGCGCGGCCGGCGTGCTGGCTTCGCAAGCCGTCGAGGCGCCCGCCGTGATGGTCGCCGAGACCCTGGCCGCGCTGGAGAAACTGGGCGTCGCCGCTCGCGAGCGGGCTCCGCAGGCGAAGCGCGGCGCGGTCACCGGTTCGGTCGGCAAGACCAGCGTCACCCAGGCGATCATGGCGGGGCTGAAGCTGGCCGGCCGGGCGCATTCCTCGGTGAAGTCCTACAACAACCATATCGGCGTGCCGCTGACGCTCGCCCGCATGCCGCGCGACACCCAACGCGCAGTGTTCGAGATCGGCATGAACCACGCCGACGAGATCGTCCCGCTGACCCGGATGGTCCAGCCGCACGCCGCGGTGGTGACCACGGTCGGCCCTGTGCACACCGAGAATTTCCCGGACGGCGAGGCCGGCGTGGCGCACGCCAAGGCCGAAGTGTTCGCCGGCCTGCAGCCTGGCGGCGTCGCCGTACTGAACGCCGACAACCGGTGGTTCGACCTCCTCAAGGCCGAGGCCCAGAAGGCGGGCGCCCAGGTGCGCACCTTCGGTCGGGCCGAGGGGTGTGATGCGCAGCTGATCGACTTCCAGGGCTGGGAAGGCCACGCGGTGGTGCAGGCGCGCTTCCACGGCGAGGGCCTGGACTTCCCGATCCTGCAGACCGGCATGCACTGGGGCCTGAATTCCATGGCCGTGCTGCTGATGCTGGAGGCCCTGGACGTCAGCCTCAGCGACAGCCTGGCGGCGCTGGGCGACTTCGAACCGCTGGAGGGTCGCGGCGCGGAGAAGACGGTCCACGTGGCTGGCGGCGCCTTCACCCTGATCGACGAGAGCTACAACGCCAACCCGATCTCCATGGCCTCGGCCATCGCGACCTTGGGCGCCCGCCAGACGTCTGGGCGGCGGATCGTCGCGCTGACCGACATGCTGGAATTGGGCGACGAGGCCCCGCGCTATCACGCCGCCCTCGCAGAGCCTCTGGCCGAAGCGAACGTCGATCTGGTGTTCTGCGCGGGACGGTTAATGAAATCCTTATGGGACGCCCTTCCTCCGACTCGGCGGGGCGGCTACGCCGAGACAGCGGCGGATCTTGCGCCGCAGGTCAGCCGGACCGTAGAGCCCGGCGACCTCGTGATGGTGAAGGGCTCGAATGGATCGAAGGCAGGCGCCGTGGCCGCGGCGTTGAGCGCCCTCGACTCCGGGTCCGGGGAGCAGGGCTGATGTTCTACTGGCTGTATGAGCAGCTGTCGGCCGGCGGGCACATCCCGGTCTTCAACCTCTTCAAGTACCTGACCTTCCGCACGGGGATGTCGGTGTTCACGGCGCAGATCGTGGTGGTGGCCCTGGGGTCGCGCTTCATCCGCTGGATCCAGGCCAAGCAGGGCCGGGGCCAGCCGATCCGCGCCGAGGGCATCCAGCGCCACATCGTCGAGAAGGCCGGCACGCCGACCATGGGCGGGGTGATGATCCTGGCCGGCCTCTTCGCCGGAACCTTGCTCTGGGCGGACCTCTCCAACGTCTATGTCTGGGCGGTGCTGCTGGTGACCGCCGGCTACGGCATGCTCGGCTTCTCCGACGACTACGCCAAGGTCACCAAACAGACCACGGACGGCATCTCCAGCCGGGTCCGCCTGATCCTCGAGGCCGCCATCGCCATGGCCGCCTGCGCCCTGATCATCGTCTTCGCGGCCAAGCCGCCGGAGGCGCCGGACCTGCTGACCTCAGTGAGCTTCCCGATCTTCAAGCAAGCGCTGATCAACCTGAACTGGTTCTACCTGCTGTTCGGGGCCTTCATCATCGTAGGCGCCGCGAACGCGGTGAACTTCACCGACGGCCTGGACGGCCTGGCCACGGTGCCGGTGATGATCGCGGCGGCCGCCTACGGCCTGATCGCCTACCTGGTCGGCAACTTCGTCTTCGCCAACTACCTGCAGCTCCACTTCGTGCCGGGTGTCGGCGAGGTGGCGGTCTACTGCGGGGCGATGATCGGCGCCGGGCTTGGCTTCCTCTGGTACAACGCACCGCCGGCCCGGATCTTCATGGGCGACACCGGCTCGCTGGCGCTGGGCGGCGGCATCGGCGCGGTGGCGGTTTCGACCCGCCACGAGATCGTCCTGGCGATCATCGGCGGCCTATTCGTGGCCGAGCTGCTGTCGGTGGTGATCCAGGTGGCGTGGTTCAAACGGACCGGCCGGCGGATCTTCCTGATGGCGCCCATGCACCACCACTTCGAGAAGCTCGGCTGGGGCGAGTCGACCATCGTCATCCGCTTCTGGATCGTCTCGATCATGTTGGCCCTGCTGGGCCTCGCCACCCTGAAGCTGCGGTAGGGGAGGGCATGCGCGCGTCATGATCCCGGTCCGCGGCTTTGAGGGGAAGACCGTCGCCGTGTTCGGCCTGGCCCGCACGGGGCTTACGGCTGCGCGCGCGCTGGCGGCCGGCGGAGCCGAGGTCGCGCTGTGGGACGACAAGCCCGCCGCCCGCGAAGCCGCCGAGGCCGAAGGCTTTACGCTGACCGACCTCTCCAAGGCCGACTGGTCGACGTTCGCCGCCCTGATGCTGTCGCCGGGCGTGCCGCTGACCCACCCCGCGCCGCACTGGACGGTCGAGCGCGCCAGGCAGGCCGGCGTCGAGATCCTCGGCGACATGGAGCTCTTCGCGCGCTCGGTGAACGCGGCGCCCGAGCACAAGAAGCCGAAGGTCGTGGCCATCACCGGCACCAACGGCAAGTCGACCACCACCGCCCTGGTGGGCCACATCTGCGCCATGGCCGGCCGTGACGTGCGGATCGGCGGCAACATCGGCCTGGGGGTTCTCGGCCTCGAGGATATGCACGGCGGCGCGGTCTACGTCCTGGAGATGAGCTCCTACCAGCTCGACCTGACGTCCAGCCTGCACGCCGACGTCACCATCGTCCTGAACATCTCGCCCGATCACCTGGAGCGGCATGGGACGATGGAGAACTACGTCGCCGCCAAGCGCCGGATCCTCGCCAACCAGGGCAAGGGCGACACCGCCGTGATCGGGATCGACGATCCCTGGGGCCAACAGATCTGCACCGAGATCACCGCCGCCAACCGCCGCACCATCGTGCCGATTTCGGCGTCGAAGGCGCTCAGCCGCGGCGTTTATGCGCTGAACGGCCTGCTCTATGACGCGACCGCCGAGCGCGCCCAGGAGATCGCCGACCTCAACCGCGCCCGCGCGCTGCCGGGCCGCCACAACTGGCAGAACGCCGCGGCCGCCTACGCCGCCGCCAAGGGCCTGGGCATCTCCGCCGACGAGGCCGCCGAGCACCTGATGACCTTCCCGGGCCTGGCGCACCGCATGGAGCCTGTGGCTCAGCTGGGCCGCGTGAGGTTCATCAACGACAGCAAGGCCACCAACACCGACGCCGCGCGCCAGGCCATGTCGAGCTATCCGAAGTTCTACTGGATCGCCGGCGGCCAGCCGAAGACCGGCGGCATCGAGGCGCTGGCCGATCTCTTCCCGCGCATCGCCAAGGCCTACCTGATCGGCGAGGGCGCGACCGCGTTCGGAGAGACCCTGAAGGGCAAGGCCGCCGTCGTGCAGTCCGGGACGATGGACGCCGCCGTGGCCCAAGCCTACGCCGACGCCGCGGCGAGCAAGCAGGACGCCATCGTGCTGCTGTCGCCCGCCGCCGCCTCCTTCGACCAGTTCGCCGACTTCGAGGCCCGCGGCGAGGCGTTCCGCGAGGCTGTCCAGCGGCTGGCGAATGCGCCGGCCGCCCGAGGCGCGGCATGACCACGCCGAGCCAAGCTCACGCCTTCGCCCGTTCCGACCGGACCGCCATCGGCGTCTGGTGGTGGACCGTCGACCGCTGGATGCTGGGGGTCGTCGCGATCCTGATCGCCATCGGCGTGGTGATGTCCTTCGCCGCCAGCCCGGCCGCCGCTGTGCGCATGAACATCGGCGACCCGTTCCACTTCGCGGTGCGCCAGTGCGTGTTCGCGGCCGGCGCGGCGGTGATCCTGATCGGCGTCTCGATGCTGGACGTACGCTCGCTCCGACGAAGCGCGGTCTTCATCTGGCTCTTCGCCATCGCCATCATGATCGCCCTGCCGTTCATCGGCCATAACGCCAAGGGCGCGACCCGCTGGCTGGAGTTCGGCGGCTTCACCTTCCAGCCGTCGGAATACATGAAGCCGGCGCTGATCATCCTGGTCGCCTGGATGTTCGCTGAGGGTCAGAAGGGCGAGGGCGTCCCCGGCGTCTCCATCGCGTTCGCCCTCTACGCCATCTCCATCGGCCTGCTGCTGATCCAGCCGGACGTTGGCCAGACGGTGCTGATCACCATCGCCTTCGGGGCGGCGTTCTGGATGGCCGGAGTGCCGATGTCCTGGGTCATGCTGTTGGGCGCCACGGCGCTGGCGGGGCTCTCGTCGACCTATTTCCTGTTCCCGCACGTGGCCAGCCGCGTCGACCGCTTCCTGTCGCCGGACAAGGCCGACACCCACCAGGTGGACGCCGCGGCGATCGCGCAGGCGGCCGGCGGCTTCTTCGGGCGCGGGCCGGGCGAGGGCGTCATGAAGCGCCACGTTCCCGACCTGCACACCGACTTCATCTACTCGGTGGGAGCTGAGGAATACGGCCTGGTCTTCTCCTTGCTTCTGATCTCGCTCTTCGCCTTCGTGGTGATCCGCGGCCTTTATCGGGCCATGAAATTGAACGATCCCTTTGAGCAGGTCGCCGCGGCCGGGCTCTTCGTCCTGGTCGGCCAGCAGGCCTTCATCAACGTGGCGGTGAACCTCAACATGATCCCGACCAAGGGCATGACCCTGCCCTTCATCAGCTATGGCGGCTCGTCGATGCTGGCCATGGGCCTGACGCTCGGCATGGCGCTGGCGCTCACCCGCAGGCGTCCCGGCGCCTACACCCCCAGCGAAGGCCTCGCCAAGGCCGGCGCGTACACCTGAGGGCTGGTCGCATGCGTAAAGTCGCGGTCGTGGCTGCTGGGGGCACCGGCGGCCACCTCTTCCCGGCGCAGGCGCTGGCCGAGGCGCTGATCGCGCGAGGCTGGTCGATCGTGCTGGCCTCCGACGAGCGGGTGGCGGGTCTGGCGCAGGACTTCCCCGCCGAGCGCCGCATCGGGCTATCGGCGGCGACCTATAAGCCGGGCGACCCCATCGGCATGCTGCGCGCGGGCCTGGCGGTGCTGCATGGCGCGGGCCAGGCGCGGCACGCCTATCATGAGATCAATCCCAACGTGGTCGTGGGCTTCGGCGGCTATCCGTCGGCCCCGGCTCTGGTGGGCGCCATCCTCGACCGCCGCCCGACCGTGATCCACGAACAGAACGCGGTGATGGGCCGGGCCAACCGCATGCTGGCC